>CAWUJF010000155.1:0-7024 GCA_963922405.1 uncultured Hyphomicrobiales bacterium
ATGAGACCGAGATTTTCAAATGGTAAGAATAACGCTGACCGAGCGCCTGCCACCACTCGCAGGTCACCGGTAATGACCTGCCGCCAGGTCTTTTCCCGCAGTTTGGGCGAAAGATCAGAATGCCATTCCGCAGGTCTTGCTCCAAACCGGTTTTCGAACCGGTCCAGAAATGAGGCCGTGAGTGCAATTTCCGGTATTAGTATGAGTGCTTGTTTACCCTGTGCAAAACACTCTGCGAGGGCTTCAAAGTAGGTTTCCGTTTTCCCCGATCCTGTCACACCTTCAAGTAACGTTACGCCTGCGTTCCCTTCTTTCACGATACGCCTGAGTTCCTGGCCGTTGGCCTGCTGATCATCGGTGAGTGTAACATTTGCGAATTCCGGATCAGGTTTTGCATGCAGGGGTTGCGGTGGTATTTCCACCCGTTCCATCACGCCTTGGTTTGCCAATCCATCAATGACTGACGGTGTAACTCCGGCTGCATGAGCAAGGCCTGATTTCGTCCATGAAAGGCCGTGATCTGCAAATTCCAGGACAGCCTGTCGTGCTGATGTCATGCGCTCAGGAAGCTTTTCGGTGAAATACAAGCCAGGCGTAGGGGCTTCCGGCTCCAATGCTGTGGGTACACGCAAAGCCATCTTCAATACCATTCCTGGCGGGCTTAGAGTGTAATTCGCCACCCATTCAATGAACCTGCGCATACTCTCATTCATCGGAGGGCAATCGAATTTATGGATTACTTCCCTTAATTTTGCTGGATCAACAGTATCTGACTGTTTGTCCCACACAACTGCAGCTACTTCCCGTGTTCCGAGCGGCACCTGTACGTAGTCGCCGGGTGAGAGTTCCATGCCATCGGAAACCCGATAACTATATGGACCATCCGTCGGGATTGGCAGCAATACGGAAACAGTTTCAGGATTAACCAAAATAGACTTTCAAAATGACTCACTCTTGCGTATGAGGTATGTTGAATTGAGCTTTAGCAAAAGGGCAAGACCGGGATGAAATTTTTTGTTGATACCGCAGATGTGGATGAAATCAGAGAACTGGCCGATACAGGTCTGTTGGACGGTGTAACGACCAATCCTTCTCTGATTTTAAAGTCCGGCCGTGACATTCTTGAAGTTACCAAAGAAATTTGTGAGCTGGTTGATGGCCCCGTTTCCGCAGAGGTCACAGCACTTGATTACGACGGTATGATCAAGGAAGCAGCCGTACTTTCAGAAATCGCAGATAATGTATGCATCAAATTGCCTTTGACTCTCGATGGTTTGAAGGCTTGTAAGACCCTAACCTCACAAGGTCATATGACGAATGTGACCCTTTGCTTCTCTGCCAATCAGGCTTTGTTGGCTGCCAAAGCAGGTGCGACCTACATCTCACCGTTTATCGGTCGTCTGGATGATATGGGCATCGACGGGATGGAGCTGATTGAGGATATTCGCACAATCTATGACAATTATGGATTTGAGACCGAAATCCTGGCAGCTTCGATCAGAACCGTAAATCATGTGAAGGATTCAGCGCTTGCAGGAGCCGATGTGGCGACAATTCCACCATCGACATTGAAAGCGCTCGTGAAGCACCCGCTTACAGACAAAGGTCTCGACGCGTTTTTAGCGGACTGGGCCAAGACCGGTCAGAAAATCGGGTAATTTTTCCATAACCATATTCCCTTAGATTTGGAGTATGGCAAAAAATCCTGACAACGAAGCATTCCTCGTATTTTGCTCCCCAAAGCTAGCAGCTGAAAAAGCTAGTTGGCTTACTTGGGTGCGAGAGCAAAAACGGATGTCTGAAAAAACCGTTGAAGCATACGAACGCGATGTGCGGCAGTTCCTTCAGTATTTAACAGGTTATGTGGGGCATCCTGCCTGCATCACGGATTTGGCTGACTTAAAACCAATGGATATGCGCGGGTTCATGGCTCGAAGACGTGATGCTGGAGCTGCAGCACGCACGCTGGGGCGAGGACTTGCTGGTATCCGATCATTTGTAAGGTTTCTGGAGAAGAAAGGTCTGGCAAACTCCGCAGGTCTATCCGCTACACGCACGCCAAAGCCGGTTAAATCGCTGCCGAAGGCTTTACAAGCCTCTCAGGCCGTCAAACTTACTGATGCCCAGGAACATTTATCAGAAACACCCTGGATTGCAGCTCGTGATGCTGCTGTTATGACGCTCCTTTATGGCTGTGGTCTTCGGATTGGTGAGGCACTGTCACTGACGCCTGCTCACGTCAAATCCGCCCGTGACGGAAGCATTCGTGTTGTTGGTAAAGGTGATGTCACTCGTATGGTTCCGGTGTTGCCGCAGGTTTGCGAAGCGATTGATACCTATCTAAGGCTTTGCCCCTATGTGATTGAAACGGAACAGGTATTGTTTCGTGGCGCCAAGGGCGGTCCACTTCAGCCAGCTATTGTGCAGAAAACCATGCGAACGCTACGTTCGGCACTTGGTTTGCCAGATAGTGCAACACCACATGCGTTGCGCCATTCCTTTGCCACACATCTGTTGGCAAATGGAGGTGACTTACGCACTATTCAGGAGTTGTTGGGGCATGCAAGCCTCTCCACTACGCAGATTTACACCTCTGTGGAAACTTCACGGCTGATGGATATTTACGAAAATGCCCATCCCCGGGCCAGAAATTAGGCGAATGTAAGGTTCTGTTTACCCTGAGGTTTAACTGACTATCCAGCATTTCCTGTCAAACTACGAGACAAATCCGACGGAGTAATTTGATGCGCGCAGTAACCCTGGAATTGGTTTGTGAGAGATTTCTTCTTGCGATCGGCTTGTTCAAGCTGTTTTTGGTCGCGATGTTCTTCGCTAGTTTTTCATTTATCGGTTCTGTACCGGCTCAAACACAGGATGCAGGGAACTGCAAGGGTTCTGATCTCCTCGAAAAACTTAAACTAGAGGATAATGCCAGTTATCAAGCCGTTTTGGCTGAAGCAGCAAAAATCAAGAATGGTAGCGGAAACTTCTGGCTGATCGAGAAAGATGGTCAGGAAAAATCCTACCTTTTTGGTACGATGCACATGACGGATCCGGCGATCTCAACACTTTCTGACGAGATCAAATCAGCGATCAATAAATCTGACACAGTGGTAATTGAATCAACGGACGCTCTGGACCCGGCAGCTGCACAACAGGCAATGGGAAAGCTTGCACATTTGACGCTGCTGACGGGCGGGAAAACCTTGAGAGATTTCATTCGTGATGACCTTGAAGCAAAGCTGGAAGCTGAAGTCACCGCGCGTGGGCTCCCTATGCTTTTAGCCGATAGAATGCAGCCATGGGTTGTTTCTACGACTATTTCCCTGCCGGTATGTGAGTTAGTTCGCAAACAGTCTTCGAAGAAGGTGCTTGATGCGGAAGTTGCTGCATATGGACAGGAGCAGGGAAAAGATTTGCGTGGGCTTGAATCAATCGCAGAACAACTTTCAGCTATGGCAGCTATTCCACACGAAGTGCATGTTTCTTCATTGCATCAAATTCTCGAAGTGGAAGGCCTTGCAGTAGATTCCATTGAAACCATGAAGAACTTATATCTGCGCGGAGAAGTGGGCCTAGTGGTTCCGCTCATGAAGCACATTGCACCTGAAAGCTATGCAGGTGAGGGTGCTACAAAGTTTCAAGAGATTCTTGTAGAGCAAAGAAATTCTGTAATGGTTGAACGTGTTACACCCTATTTGCAACAAGGCTCCACTTTCGTTGCGGTGGGTGCATTACATTTGTCTGGTGAGACAGGCATCGTAAATCAGCTTGAAAAGCAGGGCTACAAGCTTACAAGGCTTGATTAATGTAACGAAGTTGGGACCAATCACCCTCAAGACTTGATAAAACATTCGAATACCGCCAAAGATGACTGCAGACACTCATCCAGGCCGTGAATTATGCATTCAAGTCTCTTACGTCATTTTTTGTCACTGGTAATACTTGCGCTAGTATTTGTAGCCAATCCGGCATCAGCACAGACCAATACTGGTGGTTCTCCGGTAGCAGAAAGTCAACCTGCACAACAGAATGAAAGTGCTTTGCCAAACTGGGGCAGAACTCTGGATGTGACCGAACAGGCACTGGAGCGTGAAGGTATCACTGCTGAAGATCTGGAACGTTTACTGATCGAGGTCATCAAGATACGGGAAGAGGCTTCAGCATCAGTCCAAGATTTGCAAAGTGAAGTGAATCTGGCCCGTCAACAACTTGAAGAATTAGGACCGGCACCAAAAGAAGGTGAACCGGAAGAGACACCTGAAGCAAAAGCACAAAGAGATCGGCTGAACGCGGATTTTGCTGTTGTGGATGGTCGGCTAAAGGAAGCCCGTCTTGCCTTAGTTCGAGCTTCCCAAATTCAAAGAAACATCTCAAACGAAATACATAACCGATTCTTTGGTGCGATTAGTGAACGAAGCAACGGACTTATTGAGTTTTCTTTCTGGAGAAAATTTCTAAGCGGTTTCGAAGGATACTTTAAGAGCTTCAGATTGCTCATGCATGACTCTTACTCAATATTAGTTCGCAACCTTATGGCGGAAACCTGGAAGCCGTTTGTGCTTGTATTCTTTCTGCTTCTGACGATAGTGGTGTTCTTGCGGTTACGCCGGTTCTTCACTGAAGCTATTGCGCATGAGGTGGAAGAGCATGGTGTTTCGGCAGAAAACAAGTCTGTTATAGCCTTTTACCGATTTTGCAGAAACGGCCTCTTAATTGGTTTGCTGCCATTCGTCGTGTATCGCATTTTCTCTGGTTTGGGTCTCTTAACATCTCGTCTTGATACGCTGCTTCAGGAGAGTGTACTCGCGCTTGGTTTTGTGATTGCCGCCCTGTCATTAGCCAAGGTGTTGCTATCTCCGAGAGAAACTCAATACCGGATTTTTGAACTGAATGACGGTCCGGCCAATCGTATTTATACGAATCTATTAGTAAGTCTTTCTCTGGCTGTGTTTCTAATTGTTCAGAACCGGACGTCGGTGACTTTAGTTTCACCAATTGAAGTAAGTGTCGGACTGAGTCTGCTATTTTGCCTGGTCATTTCAGGTACGTTCCTTGCGAGTTTGTGGATTGCCCGCAGAGATATGAGATCCAGGTTAGCTGTTCACGGAAATATAGCTGTACCGCGGTTCTGGCGCTTTTTTAATTTCATACTCTGGCTGCTGTCTCTAGCCATTTTAGCATCTGCCTTGTTCGGATATGTGGCATTTGGTGAATTTCTATCACAGCAGCTGCTTTTTGGTTCGGTGGTTGTGCTATCCGCCCTCCTGCTGCTTAGATTTGTAGATTATGTCTTTTCACGATTGGCAGAAACTCTGACAGGTCCGGCCGATCTGTCAGCAACACCTGAGGCAGAGGAAAAACGACCCAATCAACTTGTAATTCTAGGCTCAGGTCTGATCAAACTTCTTATTTATTCTTTGGCAGGACTGCTTCTGCTACTGCCATGGGGGTATCGCACCAGCGATGTATTCCAGATCTTTGAAAGTCTCTTCTTCGGTGTCGAAGTAGGTGGAATTTCCATATCCATTTCCACAGTCATGATTGCAATAGCCCTCTTTTTTGTGGGTTATACAATTACAATTTCACTTCGCAGTTGGCTGAATAACAAGTTTTTGCCAACCACCAGCCTGGACGTCGGTGTGAGTAATTCCATATCCACGGTGTTTGGGTATGCAGGCTTCATCCTTGCTGCAATTTTTGCTGTTTCCGCTGCTGGGTTTGATCTTTCGAATCTGGCTATTGTTGCTGGTGCATTATCCGTTGGTGTTGGTTTTGGTTTGCAATCCATCGTCAACAACTTTGTATCCGGCCTTATTCTGTTGGCCGAAAGACCAATCAAAGCAGGTGACTGGATTGTAACCAGCGGTGGAGAGGGTACGGTCAGAAAGATTTCAGTACGCTCGACAGAAATCGAGACCTTTGACCGGGCAACGGTCATTGTACCGAACTCAACCTTGATCACAGATAACGTCACTAACTGGACGCATCAAAATAAGTTAGGTCGCGTGATTGTGCCGATTGGTGTGAGTTATGATAGTGATCCTGAACAGGTAAAGGAAATCCTTCTTGATTGCGCAAAAGCGCACCGCCTTGTTTTGGGGCGACCGGGACCGCAAGTCTTCTTTATGGATTTCGGAGCGAGCTCGTTGGATTTTCAGTTGCGGGTATTTCTTTCGGATATCAATTACAGTCTAACAGTTCAAAGTGAGTTGAGATTTGAAATTCTCAAATTGTTTCGTGAAGCCAATATTGAAATTCCATTTCCGCAAAATGATGTGCACATCCGTTCCGACGCAACCAAACCGGTCGTTAAAAAGCCCGCTACTCGCAAGCGAACCACAACCAGAAAAACATCAACCAGTAAAGCGTGAAGCAATAAAAGCTAGTTTCTGCGAAGAAGCCGTTTGGCAAATTGCTTCAATTTGATCATGCGGACTTTGTGTGCGGCAAGTCGTCTTGCTTGGCTGCCGGCACCTTTTCCAAAGTCCAAGACCATTGAGTTTATTTTCAGACGATCCGGCCAGTAACGCAATGCGTTGACATTGTTTCGGGCAGCAAGGGAATCCAGTAACACATAATCATTCTGCTCACATACCCAGTCATTGACATGGACCAACAACAGATTCCCGACGGAATATTTCCCAAAGGTTTCATCGTAAGACATTTTCCAAGGAAAGTAGGTGCCGTTGGCTTTGAACAAAACCAGTGATGATACTGGTTTATTATTCAAATACATCACAAAGACCGATGCGTTTTGATTTGGAGCCATGTTTATGATGGCATCCAAAGTGAATTGCCTTTCATTATCTTTGGTTGAGAGAGATGTACCTCTGTTTCCCTTCCAACCAGAATGTTCGAGTGTGAGAAACTCCTCTATGGCCCCAGGCAATTCAGATGCATCTGTGAATTGCTTGAATGAAATCTCTCCCATTTTATTCAAGCGTTCGCGGGCCTTGCGCAATCTTTGACGACGCTTACCGGTCACATACTTCTGAGAATAGTTTTGCTGGTTTGTGGGAAA
>CAWUJF010000156.1:0-6980 GCA_963922405.1 uncultured Hyphomicrobiales bacterium
TTCCAAACTGCTTGAGACCCTTCAAGAGGTAACCACACTCTCTACTTCCCTGGAGCAGGCGAGGCAGGAAGTTACTGCATCCGGTGATGCGCTGATGGTTGCGCAAAGACAGGTTGCGGAATTGGAGACCAACTTACAGAACGCAGAAACCGCCACAACAGATGTGCAGAACGAACTTGCAAGCGCCAAACAGGAGCTTGAAAATATGGAAGGCATCCTGGTGCAGGCGCAGGCTCAGCTGGAAAATCTCAACGCGCAGATCAATGAGGCCCGACCGTTAGTGGCATCTTTGACGAGCGATGGTGAGTTACCCGCATTTGTCGCACAGTATGATCCTTTGAAGAAATCTCTGCATATCCAAACCCGAATCGAAGATACAGATGAGCTGGTCCCGGAGATATGGTTTATTCCCGGTCCCGGAGAACGAGAGGGTGAAGTGTTGTCACTGGGTGTGATGAGCGAAACTGAGCCGGATACAGTTATGATCGCGCAAAACCTGCAGCCATTGATTGGTAATGGTGGCACGCTTGCGATCACAATGGAGCAGGCTGGAGGTTCGCCTACTGGTGTGGCAACGAGCCCAATAATCGCGATCGGCGAGTTGCAATCGTTCTAGATTTCGGCATTGTTGTTTCAATTTGAAGCACTTTGATGAAGATTACCAAAAATTATAGCAATGCGTTATGATTTGTGTTGAGCTCGATAAAACACTCTTATATACAATGCTTTGACTCTAAATTGAGAGCGTCCGGAAACTTTTTCTGTTGCGGAAACGTAACTGGTTAAATGGAGAAATTGCTTCCGGGTGACGGTCAGGGAGGAGAGGATGGTCAATGATCATCTCTTGACCTCATCCAGGCCGCGACAGAAACTTTCTGTCGCGGCTTTTTCTTTTCAGAACACTGTTTTCAAAAAAATCAAAAAAATTCGTTTTGGTCTGAAACTATTCATTCACCAACCGCGTTACTGCGTTCAACTGCTCGCGAACAGTACCCTAAATTTTAAACCCGAATGGAAAATAGTAAGATGAAACTGTTTAATTCAATTAAAGTCGCAACCGCTGCCGTTCTTGTTACTGCTGCATCTTCAATTGCTTTTGCAAACCCGATTGTCGGTGGTGCGGCAATGCTGGACACTAAGAACATCGTAGAAAACGCAGCAAACTCAAAAGATCACACAACATTGGTGGCCGCTGTTCAAGCAGCTGGTCTAGTGGAAACACTAGCAAGCCCTGGTCCCTTCACCGTGTTTGCACCAACCAATTCAGCCTTTGACAAACTACCGGAAGGAACCGTTGCTACTCTTCTTCAGGAAGAAAACAAGCCTACCCTGACTAAAGTGCTTACTGCACACGTGGTTGCAGGCAAAATCACAGCCGGTGATCTTGTTTCAAAAATCAAGGCGCATGGTGGTCGCTTCAATTTCGAAACCGTGAGCGGTGATGCATTGACTGCGAAACTCAGCGGTAATCACGTTTACATCTTTGATGAAAGCGGTGGTGCTGCGAAAGTTACTATCGCGGACGTGGAGCAATCAAACGGCGTCATTCATGTGGTGAATGATGTATTGCTGCCAAAATAAGTTTTCTGCCTAGCAGAACCATGCTGCACTCCCCATCCAGCATGTTCACCAGCCACTACCTGATTAGTGGCTGGTTTTTTTACGTGCCCAGTTCCTCGGCAAGCATTTCCAACTCCAACCATTCGTCCTCGCGCTCGGAAAGCAATTTCTCGCGCTTGGCCAGTTCTGAGGCCCATGCGTTGAATTTTTTTGGGTCTTCGTCATAGAGGCCTGGTTTTTCTAATGCGGTTTTCAATTTACCGATTTCAAATTCAAGCCGTTCGATTTCCTTTGGCAGTGTCTTGAGTGCATGAAGCTGGTTGAATGACAGTTTCTCAGTATCGTTTGTTTTAGGAGCCTGATTATTCTTTGCCTTGGGTTTTGGTTTTTGTGTCGATTTGGAAGGTGTGGATTCTTTACGCACCTCTATCATGTCTGAATAGCCGCCAGCGTATTCGATCCATTTCCCGTTCCCGTCGGAAGCAAGAACGCTGGTGCACACACGATCCAGAAAGTCCCGGTCGTGACTGACCAGCAAAACAGTGCCGGGATAATCAGCGATAAACTCCTGGAGAAGATCCAAGGTTTCCAGATCCAGATCGTTGGTAGGTTCGTCCAGCACGAGAAAATTTGAAGGTGTGCGCAGGCCTCTTGCCAGCATCAGCCGGCCACGTTCACCACCGGAAAGGGCATGAAGGGGAGTACGCGCTTGTTCCGGGAGAAACAGGAAATCTTTCATATACGAGTAGACATATTTTGTTTCTTCGCCGATCACGACTGAATCGCCCCTTCCATCGGTAAGGGCATCTTTAAGGGTCCAATCCGGATCGAGGCTTTCGCGTTTCTGATCGATCACCAGTGTATCCAGGTTGACGCCAAGCTTCACTTTGCCTGCATCCGGTTCCAGTTCGCCGGTGATTAGTTTAACAAGTGTAGTCTTGCCAGCGCCGTTAGGGCCCACAATGCCAATCCGGTCACCACGGGATATGATCATCGAAAGATCTTTGACAATCTGCCGGTCACCGAAAGACTTGGATATGGCGAATGTCTTTACCACCAGCTTTCCTGAGCTTTCGGCTTCAGCCATGGTGATGTTGACGCCACCCTGGACCTTGCGCTCGTTTGATTTGGTTTGACGCAAGCCCGCCAATTCCTTGACGCGGCGCATGTTTCTTTTTCTGCGGCCGGAGACCCCATGAATGATCCAGTGTTCTTCGCGGACGATTTTTCTTGATAGTTTGTGCCTATCGGTTTCTTCCTGTTCCAGCACCGTGTCGCGCCAATTTTCAAATTCAGCGAAGCCTTTGTTTAAAAAGCGAGATTGGCCGCGATCCATCCAAACCGTTTGTTTTGTGAGATTTTCAAGGAAACGCCGGTCGTGGCTGATCAGGACGAGCGCAGAACGCATGCTTTTTAATTTTCCTTCCAGCCACTCAATTATGGGCAGGTCAAGATGGTTGGTCGGCTCGTCGAGAAACAGGATTTCAGGTTCTGTGGCAAAGGCGCGGGCTAAGGCAGCCCGGCGTGCTTCTCCACCTGACAGATTTTCGGTCGACATATCCGCAGACAAACCAACTTCCTCGATGAGGAGCCCTGCATTGTGCGGGTCCCCATGAGGCCCTAGTCCCGCAAGGACATACTCTTCTATATTTTTAAAGCCTGCCAGGTCCGGTTCCTGAGGAAGATAATGAAACGTTATTCCCGGCTGAACAAAGCGTTCGCCTTTATCTGCTTCAATTTGGCCGGTAGCGATTTTCATCAGTGTGGATTTGCCCGAGCCGTTTCGACCCACCAGACAGATGCGGTCATTTTCATGGATGGACAAACTTGCGCCTTCGAGCAAGGGAGTGCCGCCAAAGTTGAGATAAATATCATCCAGGAAAAGAATAGGAGCTGCCATGGTATGAACGGATAGGACGAAGGCTTAAAAGTTTCAAGACGATGTGGGCAAAATACAAAAAATCAACACTTTTCATGCGACTTTATGTCATAAATCTGTTTCCACTATAGACAGTGTCAAAATAGAGGCATAAAAGGACGCCAACTAGGGTTTTTTGTGAATCCCTTGGGCGTCCGTTTGACTGTTGCTCGGCATGTGCTGGTCAGACAGTTAGCCGGTTGGGATTAATCAGAAATTGAAAGGACTTTTTCCGTGGCTGCCAAGAAATCACCTGGAACTCCGGAACCTACTCGTCGGGATTTCCTATATATAGCAACAGGCACAATGGGTGCTGTTGGCGCTGCTGCTGTTGCATGGCCTCTGGTTCGTCAGATGGCACCGGATGCATCAACCAGAGCGTTGGCATCTATTGAAGTTGATGTTTCTTCAATAGAGCCGGGACAGGCTATCACTGTTAAATGGCGTGGTAAGCCGGTTTTCATTCGTAACCGAACTGAAAAAGAGATCGAAGAAGCTACTTCAGTGGAAACTGTTGAGCTTAAGGATGTGGTTGCAAGAAACCAAAACCTGGCTGACACAGATCCGGCAACCGATGTTAACCGCTCTGCTGGTGAGGGACGTGAGAACTGGATCGTGATGATCGGTTCGTGTACCCACCTTGGTTGTGTGCCGGTGGGACTAGCAGGCGATTTTGGCGGATGGTTCTGCCCATGCCACGGTTCGCACTACGATACAGCTGGTAGAATCCGCAAAGGTCCTGCAGCAGAAAACCTACATATTCCTCCGTTTGAATTCGTATCAGACGGCGTGATCAAAATCGGATAAGGAACAGGAGATTTAAGATGAGTGGTGGACATTCAGAATACGTTCCAAGCAACGGCTTTACAAAGTGGTTGGATTCCCGACTTCCGTTACCACGCTTGGTATATGACAGTTTCATAGCCTATCCGGTTCCTCGTAACCTGAACGGCTGGTACACATTTGGTGCTATCTTGATGGTGATGCTGATCGTTCAGATCATCACCGGTGTTGTTCTTGCCATGCACTATGCGGCATCTACAGGCCTCGCATTTAACAGCGTGGAGCACATTATGCGTGACGTGAACTATGGCTGGCTGATGCGTAGAATTCACGCAAACGGCGCTTCCATGTTCTTTGTTGCGGTGTTTATCCACATTTTCCGTGGCATGTATTACGGGTCCTATAAGGCGCCTCGTGAAGTGCTTTGGATCCTGGGTGTGCTTATCCTTCTACTGATGATGGCAACTGCATTCATGGGCTACGTGCTTCCATGGGGACAAATGAGCTTCTGGGGTGCTACTGTTATCACCGGTTTCTTCTCAGCTATTCCGCTGGTTGGTGAGGGTGTTCAACAATGGCTGCTGGGTGGTTTTGCCGTTGATAACGCAACACTCAACCGCTTCTTCTCACTGCACTATCTGTTGCCGTTCATGATCCTGGGCGTTGTAATCCTGCACGTTTGGGCTCTGCACGTAACTGGCCAGACCAACCCGACCGGTGTTGAAGTGAAGAATATGAAGAAGGAAACGGTTCCATTCACACCGTTTGCTACAATCAAAGACGCATTGGCGATTGTACTCTTCATGATCGTATTTGCATGGTTTGTCTTCTATCTGCCTGACTTCCTTGGTCACCCGGATAACTACATCCCTGCTGATCCGCTGAAGACACCTGCACACATCGTGCCTGAGTGGTACTTCCTGCCATTCTACGCGATCCTGCGTGCGGTTACGTTCAACATCTCTGTACCGTTTACAGATATCGTATTGATCGACTCCAAGCTTGGCGGTGTTATCGCAATGTTTGCTTCAATTGCGATCCTGTTGTTCCTTCCATGGTTGGACACATCTAAGGTTCGCTCTGGTGCATATCGTCCGATGTTCAAATTCTTCTTCTGGCTGTTCGTCGTAACCTGTGTTGCATTGGGTTACCTCGGATCACGTCCTGCTGAAGGTATCTACACCGTGATGTCGCAGATTTTCACTGCGTACTATTTTGCTCACTTCATAGTCGTATTGCCGATGCTGGGTCGAATAGAGAAACCCAAGCAGGTACCGCCAAGTATTGCGGATGCTGTCTTGAGTGATGAAGGCAAAATGGGTCGTGCTGGTGCAGCACAACCGGCTGAGTAAGGTTCTGGAGAAAAATAATGAAAAAACTAATCTCTAAATTTGCAGCCGTATCCATGGCCGGTTTGATTGCCGTCGCTTCAGCTGCTCCAGCTATTGCTGCGAGTGGGTATCCGCTTAACAAGCCCAGAGAAGTGGATTGGAGCTTTGCCGGTCCATTTGGAAAGTGGGATTACGGGCAGTTGCAGCGTGGCTTCAAAGTTTACCAGGAAGTCTGTGCTGCGTGCCATTCAATGGACCTTATAGCATTCCGTAACCTGACAGAAATCGGCTTTTCTGAAGCGGAAGCAAAAGCGATTGCCGCCGAATATGAAGTGGAAGATGGTCCGAATGCTGACGGTGAAATGTTTGACCGGCCGGCTGTGCTGACAGACAGAATTCCTGGTCCTTACGCAAATGATGCGGAAGGTGCGGCGCTGAACAATGGAGCACTTCCACCAGACTTTTCACTTCTTGCTAAAGCACGGGCACCGGAAAGAGGTTTCCCGACTTTCGTGTTTGACGTTTTCACGCTTTATGCGGAAAACGGACCTGACTACATCTACTCTCTGCTAACCGGTTACAAGGATGTGGAAGAAGCACCAGCTGAACTGGGCCTTGATGAAGATGCCCATTACAACCCGTATTTCATTGCGGGTCCTGCACTTGCCATGGCGCAGCCGATGGACGATGATGCGGTTGAGTATGACGATGGTACACCAGCTACTCTTGATCAAATGTCAAAGGATGTTTCCGCATTCATGATGTGGGCAGCTGAGCCAACTCTGGTTGAGCGCAAGTCACTTGGTTTCAGGGTTCTTGTGTTCCTCGTATTGTTTGCCGGATTGCTTTATCTGACCAAGAAGCAGGTGTTTACCGCGCTGAAGAAAGACTAAGCACTTACGGTATGCTGAATTAAGAAAACCCCGCACATTGCGGGGTTTTTTATGTGTGTCAGACCTTGTATTCTGTTCGCACCTGATTACTAAATTACTGGCCTGAATCGATTGATTTAACGGAGCTAATTGGGAAATGGAAAGATCCTTACGTGTCCAACTGGAAAAAGCGATCAGGGCTATTCCTGATTACCCTCATGAAGGGATCATGTTCCGTGATATCACCACGCTCCTGTCTGATGCCTCAGCCTTTCGCAGAGCGGTGGATGAACTGGTTCACCCCTACAGCGGGTCGGGCATTGATTACGTAGCGGGCATAGAGGCGCGTGGCTTTATTCTCGGTGGTGCGATGGCCCACCAGCTTTCCTGCGGTTTTCTGCCAATCCGCAAGGCCGGTAAACTGCCATATCAGACGGTAAAAATGGCGTACACGCTTGAATATGGCGAAGACGAAATCGAGATGCATGTGGATGCCATTGAGGAAGGCGATAAGGT
>CAWUJF010000157.1:0-6979 GCA_963922405.1 uncultured Hyphomicrobiales bacterium
CCGCCAAAACCAAAAGTTGCTGCTCTGACACCTAATGAAATTGAAGACCTTCGCCGTGAAGTTTACGCTGGCCTTGCACTTAAAGATGAGAAAAAGGACGAACAGAACCCAGGCGTTCAGATTGCAAGCCTAATTGAAGAAGTCAGTAGCGACGAACTACAGACAATTGCTTACAATGATGTGGTCATTCCTGAACCTAATCCAGGTAAAACTGCTTCAGAAGCAATTGATAGACAGCTGACAAGCCAGACCAGCAAACAGGAAAAAGTTGATGCGCCGGTATTGGCGGTATCATACGCACCAATTGAACCTGGTGTAGAGAAAACCGACACGCTTCCTGTTCCGGTCACAAACCCGAATGCCACGAATGAAACTCCAGATGTTAAACCTACAATTGCCATAACGTCAGACAACGAGACCGTGTTGGCAGGAGTTAATATCCCGGTACCAACACCAAGCCCGGTTTCGCGAACCCAAATTGCTTCTCTGCCAGTTGGCAACGCGACCAATCCGAACAAAGCCACCGCAAAGGTTTTGAACAACGAAGAGTTTAAGACCGCAAACCTGGATGATCGTTTGGTTGGTAAATGGGCCTTGGAATCAAATGTAAGTCTGTCAGAGATCGCTGACATTCATCCGCCTGCTTATGGATTGAATGTAATCCGAAAAGCTCCAAAGAGCGTACTGTCTGGTGGGTTCTCAAAGCAGCAGCTGAATTCATTCACTAAAGGCTTTACTGGAAGCTCTCTAGAATTGCTTGACTTCACCAACGTGAAGTAAGTTACTCTGAAGCAGGTTCGAAATCGGGCAGCATTCCCAACGCTTGTAGATAAAGATCTCTGATCGCCTCTTCTTCCTGGCGTTCAGTCACATCTTTTTTACGAAGGCTGACAACCTGCCGTAATATCTTGGTATCGAACCCATTCGCCTTTGCTTCAGCATAAACATCACGAATGTCATCTGCGATTGCCTTTTTCTCCTCTTCAAGGCGTTCAATGCGCTCTATCACAGATTTGAGTTGATCTTTCGCTACCATTGCATCTTGCATAAATGTCTCCAACGCGGACTACCCAGTCCGCAATAATAAGATTAAGTTTCTGAGTAACTGATACGGAAATCAGTGCTTATGATTTGCCTCAAAAGCTGCGCGTTGAGCATCAGTCGCTTCCGTTTGATGCTTCGACTTCCATTCATCATAGGGCATGCCGTATACAATTTCCCGGGCCGCGGGTTTATCCATCTCAATCCCCTTGTCGTTGGCAGCTTCCTGATACCAATTGGAAAGGCAATTGCGGCAAAACCCGGAAAGATTCATAAGATCTATATTCTGAACATCCGTACGTTCGCGTAAATGGGCCACCAGACGGCGGAATGCCGCAGCCTCGAGTTCTGTTCTGGTTGCATCATCCATTGTGACGTTCCTTATAAACAGTTAGTTTCTTTCAGACATACATACACATAGCCGATCGGATTTCCCAAGATGATTTTCTGTTTTGAAGAAAATTTTTTGCGATCGTAAAACTCAGGAGATGAGAATAAACAGTCCCGCGTTTCATAGGCATCAACAAGACACTCGTTTTGCTCAAGCTTTCACCTACCTGTTCATAGGTGGTGTCATTATGGGTTTTTCACCCGTTTTGGTACGAGAAGCGGAAACTGGTGCGTTTATCAGTGCATTCTGGCGGGTATTGTTTGCTCTACCGGTGTTAGGAGCCTGGGCATATGTTGAAACCAAACGCCAAAATCTCAAGTTCAGAGTTGAGTTGTCAATTCCAGCTATAATAGCCGGCTTCATGTTTGCCGGTGACTTAATCTTTTGGCATCTCGCCATTTTGAACACCACTATGGCAAATGCCACATTCATGGTCTGCCTGGCCCCGGTTTGGGTGGCAGTTTTTTCGAATATTTTTCTTGGTGAGAAAACCGGTCGCAATGCAGTTTTTGGCATTTTGTTGTGTCTTGCAGGATTGATGCTGCTAATTAATTCAAGCATCCAGTTTCATCCTGCTCGACTTACAGGCGACATTTACGGGCTCATAACCTCGTTCTTTCTCGGGAGCTATTTTCTAGCCATGCGCTTTTCCAGACAATCAGAAACAAACCGGGTTAACGGCGGTGGCAATCTGTTTTTTGCCTCCACACTGGTAACATGCGCGGTATTGTTTATTGCCGCACTGCTTTCTGGACAAAGCTTTATGCCGGAGACAAACAAAGGTTGGATATCCCTTGTCTCTCTGGGAGTGTTCACTCATGCTGGTGGCCAGGGCCTGGTGACCATTGCATTAGGTTCACTGACTGCTGTATTTTCTTCCCTGGTGATATTCATCGAGGCGATAGCAGCTGCTTTGTTTGGCTGGTGGCTTTTTGATGAAGCAATGAGTATCTCTCAAATGTTTGGGGGCGCACTCATTTTGTTAGGGGTTTGGTGTGCAAGACCTAGGTTTAAGGATACATAATTCTGTCACAGATTCACTATAGTTCGGTATTGTGTTAGGACTTACACAGATATGATTCATGCTACGGGCTACATCTTGAAAATACTTATAAATAAAGTGGTACTGCTTACATTCCTCGCGCTTGCAGTCACACCCATATCAGGAATGATTTCTCCCACAGCTGCACATGCAGATTTCAGACTTTGTAACGACACCAAGAGCCTTGTCGGAGCAGCATTGGGTTACCGTGAAGAAGGCAAGTGGATATCAGAAGGCTGGTTCCAAGTGGACGCAGAAAGCTGCAGTTCATTGATCGAAGGTGATTTGAATTCCCGTTTCTATTATATCTACGCTGAGGATTCAGAAAATGGCGGCCAGTGGCGCGGGGATGTATTCCTGTGTACAAATGAAAGAGAATTTAAAATTCTTGGGATAGATGACTGCTTTAAACGCGGCCATATCCGTACCGGTTTTTTTGAAATAGATACAGGGAACCGGGCTAATTGGCTGGTTCGTCTAACTGAAGAATCCAGATCACCCGCCCAATAAGTTTAAGTAAAACAGACAACACTGAGCCAACCTATGCACCGTTCCCGACGCACCAAAATCCTTGCAACCCTTGGTCCTGCATCAAGCAATCCTGAGAAAATTCTGGAACTTTTCGAAGCAGGCGCAGACGTGTTTCGAATTAACATGAGCCACTCATCACACGAATTGCTCAATGAACTGGTGGCCATGATACGAAACGCGGAAAAAACCGCTGGACGTCCAATCGGCATTCTTGCTGATCTTCAGGGACCTAAGCTGCGGTTAGGAGATTTCGCAGATGATGGTGTTGCGGTGGAGGTGGGTGATACAATCACATTAGATTCCAACACTGAGCCTGGTAATAAAGAGCGCGTTCATCTACCTCATCCAGAAATCCTCGAAGCCTTGAAAGTAGGCGATCGAATTTTGATAGACGATGGCAAAGTGACCTTGAAGGCAGTAGAAACCGCCCCTGATCGAGCTGTCGCCGAGGTGGTTTCCGGAAGTAAGCTTTCAAGCCGGAAAGGCGTTAGTCTACCTGATACAGAACTAGGTGTGAGTTCTCTGACGGAAAAAGACTATAAGGATCTCGATGCGGCGCTCGCCGCCGAAGTGGACTGGATTGCCATCTCTTTTGTTCAACGCCCGGCGGATGTGGCAGAAGTCAGAAAGATCGCCAAAGGCAGGGCGGGCATTCTGTCGAAAATCGAAAAGCCGCAGGCACTCGAAAAACTTGAAGAAATTATCGAATTGTCTGACGCTATCATGGTGGCACGAGGCGATCTGGGTGTCGAAGTTCCTATCGAAAAAGTTCCAGGCCTACAAAAACAAATGGTTCGCGCCTGTCGTAAAATGGGTAAGCCAGTAGTGGTAGCGACTCAGATGCTCGAATCGATGATAAACGCCCCAATGCCAACCCGTGCAGAGGTTTCAGATGTAGGTACCGCTGTTTTCGAAGGTGCAGATGCAATCATGCTTTCAGCAGAATCTGCGGTTGGTGACTATCCTGTTGAAGCAGTTGCAATGATGGACAAGATTGCCGGTCAAATCGAACAGGACCCAACATATTCTGGCATTATCTCAGCTCAACGTACACCACCTGAACCAACCGGTGCTGACGCGATTTCTCTTGCAGCAAGACAGATTGCCGAGACATTGAACCTGTCCGCAATCGTTTGTTACACTGCATCAGGCACCACTGGGCTGCGGGCCTCGCGTGAACGCCCATCAATGCCAATCCTCGCTCTTTCTCCTGTACTTAGAACTGCAAGAAGACTCGCTATCGCGTGGGGATTGCATTGTGTCGTTACAGAAGATGCCACCAGTCTGGATGATATGGTGGATCGCGCATGTAGGATTGCAGCGGAGGAGGAATGCGCTAAACCTGGTGATCGTGTCATCATCACAGCAGGAGTTCCCTTGCGCACACCCGGTGCAACCAACATGCTACGTATTGCCTTTGTTGGCTCCGACGGGCAATCTGGGGTTTAGGCAACACTCCGCTTCGAGAGGTAAAAATCTTGGATACACTAACCCGCATGCAAGCCTTCGTTGACGTGGTGGAACAACAGGGGTTTTCAGCCGCTGCCCGTAAGGTAGGACGCTCAAAAGCGCTCATGTCGAAATATGTCCGAGAGCTTGAGGATGAACTTGGAATATTGTTGCTCAACAGGACAACCCGCCAATTTTCTCTCACAGAGGCTGGAGAAGTCTTCCATAAGTCAGCAATGGAAATCCTGAAAAAAGTCAGCGACCTTCACGACACAGTCCGTGAAGCGGGCAAAGGCTTCAAAGGGCGATTGCGCATATCAGCACCTCGCTCACTCACAGATCTGGAAATTGGACTACCGATCGTGGAATTTGCTGCAGCCTTTCCGGACATAACCTTGGACATCGATCTGGATGATGCAATGGTCGATATGGTTGAGGAAGGTTTTGATGTGGCAATCAGAATTTCACGCCTGACTGATTCTGCATTGATCGCCAAAAAACTGGCCGGCTTCCGGATGGTATTGTGTGCCACACCAGAATTCATTGAAGAGTATGGAGCACCTAAAACACCGCAGGATCTGGGCGATATACCCTGCATTGTCGATACAAACCTCATGCGCCGTGCAAATTGGTGTTTCTTAAATGACGAGGGAGAAGAAATTAGTATCCCAGTGCGGGGAAACATCGAAGTAAACAGCCCCGAAGTCACCCGAAGAGCTGCTCTGGCAAGCTTGGGTGTAACTCTCATCCCGGAATTTTCAGTGGAAAAAGAACTGGCATCTGGCGCCCTGATCAGTTTGCTGGAAGATCACATTCCTGCGGCAGGAGGAATTTACGCTGTTTATCCGCACAGGCGGCACGTACCTGGCAAGGTTAGAGTATTTGTGGATTTTCTAACCCAGTGGTTTAAAGAAAAAAGTAAGGCTGCTGCGTCATAATCTGAACACCAAAGCGTGACGAATTGGCCCTTGCCATGAAAAGGCTATTTTTTTAAGTTTTATGCGATTTGGATTTGACTTGATTTGGCATCAATTTTGGGAACTCCGATGAAGTTGAAAAACCTGATTTTTGCTAGCTCCCTGGCACTGATGGGAATAATGCCTGTAAACACAGCGCACGCGCACCCGCACGTGTTTGTTGAAGCCAATATGGACGTCGTTCTCAATGATGAGGGTAAATTCACCGAACTTCGCTTTGTATGGAGATTCGATGAAGTGTTCAGCACAACAATCCAGTTTGACTATGATTCAAATGGAAACGGAAAAATGGACGACAATGAAGTCCAGGAAATCAGCGACACCGTTAAGGAATCAATAGCAGAATATGATTTCTATACAGCCATGCGCAGTGGCACCAAAGCATTACAGTTTTATGAACCAGAAGAGATTAAAACCTACTTTAAAGACGGTCAGATGATCATGCTGCTGGCACTTGAACCTGAAACCCCGTACGACTTTGCAAATGGTCCACTTCGTTTGTCTGCCAGCGATACAAGCTACTACGTAGCATTCGACTTCGACAGTAAAAATGTTGTGCTAGAGGGTAATTCCAAAGGCTGCAATAAGGAAATCGTTCATCCAAATTTTGATGACCTGTATGCTGATGAAACATTGACTGAATCTTTTTTTGATCAGCCAAATAATCTTAATCTGGATGACGAATTTTATTCATGGGCCGTTATCACGTGCAGCTAAATCAGATTCAATTCACACTGATTGCAGTGCTTACCGCTGCAATTTTTTTTGTTTTTACTTCAGATAGCCTGGCTCAGAGCTCTTTGGGATTAGGCCGGTCTGAGCAAGCCATTACGCCGGACGGGTGGTTTGCCGGAATTCTGTTTTGGATCCAACAACAGCAACAGACATTTTATAAGGCTATGACCGGTGTCCTCAAGGCAATGCGCGAAGATCCGGCCAAGGTCTGGTATCTTGTTGCCTTGAGCTTTGCTTACGGTGTCTTCCATGCTGCGGGGCCGGGTCACGGAAAGGCGGTCGTATCTTCTTATATGTTAGCCAACGAAGTCGCAGCAAAACGAGGCATAATGCTCTCTTTCGCCGCGTCATTTCTTCAAGGTGTCACCGCCATTTCAGCTATCACTATTCTGCTTCTATTTCTTCGGGGGACAGGGATCCGAACAGACAACCTTGCGGGTTACCTTGAAATCACCAGTTATTTCTGTGTGATGTTGTTAGGCCTTTACTTGCTTTGGCGTAAGGTTCTGCGTCCAGGTCACTCCCACGATCATGCACATCATCATGACCATAACCATGATCATGCGTGCCATGGCCACGATCACGACCACCATGATCACGATCACAGCCATAGTCATCATAATCATAACGATCACCATACTCACGTGGGATGCAATCATTTACATGCTCCCGACCCCAGTCAATTGGAAGGCAATAAACTGGAATTAAAGGAAGCTTGGTCTGCCATATTAGCAGTTGGCTTGAGACCGTGCACTGGAGCAATAGTTGTACTCACATTCGCCTTTTTAAATGGATTGTATATGGGTGGTATTG
>CAWUJF010000158.1:0-6971 GCA_963922405.1 uncultured Hyphomicrobiales bacterium
GTAAGAACCCTGCATTCCAGTTCACCGGTGACCTGATGGGTGGTTACTCCAATCCATATCAGCAGATGGCTTGGTTGCTTCATGCGGATGGACGCAAGAAGATCAATGACCTTTATAACCAGCACAACATGGAATTTGTCGGCTGGTGGATTCCTGGTCCGGAATCACTCACATCAACACGCCCGATCCGCGGTGTTGCAGACTTTAAAGACTGGAAATTCCGTTCACCTCCAGGTCTTGCTACAAAGGTTTTCGCAAACCTTGGCGCATCACCAATCGTGATGGACTTCAACGAGATCTTTACAGCGCTTGAGACAGGCATCATCGACGGTGCTGATGCTGCTAACCTGACCAACAATATCGGTCTTGGTCTTTATGACATTGGCAAGCACACAAACTATCCTGGCTTCCACTCAATGCCAGCTGACCACCTTGCATGCCGCAAGGATATCTGGGACGCTATGCCGGAAGCTCACAAGCGCATCATGATTGTGGCTATGGACAGTCTTGCTATGCACAACGCTTCAATCAACGAAGTGAAGAACGCTCAGAACGCAAAGGTTCTGCGGGACAAAGGTGTAAACCTTTATGAGTGGTCTCCTGAAGAACTTTCAAAATTCCGCGAAGCTGTTCAGAAGGGTTGGGTAGAATTTGCCACAACACCTGAAGCAAAAGCACTTCTGGAAAGCCATGTGGACTTCCTGGTTGGCATGGGCGCAATGCAGCGCTAAGCGGCAAATCTAAATGAATTCAGCGGTTGGCCGCTCGGGTCTGCCGCTGTTTTTTTGACCCATGAAAATCTCTCGCATTACCAGCCATGTTTTGTCGTACGATCTGCCTGAAGTATTGGGATATTCTCAGCAATACTACAGCAAACGCACCGCCCACCTTGTGGAAATCGAAACCGACGAGGGCATAACGGGTTGGGGAGAATGCTTCGGCCCGGGCAATGTGGCTATTGCCAACAAAACAATTGTGGAACGGGTCATTCAGCCTATGCTTTTGGGTGAAAACCCGCTCAATCGCGATGCGCTTTGGCACAAGGTTTACAACCTGCTGCGCGACCACGGTCAAAAAGGCATGTCCATGCAAGCGCTCTCAGGGGTTGATATCGCCCTCTGGGATATCGCGGGAAAAGTAGCCAATCTTCCGCTTCACACTTTGATAGGCGGTGTCCACCGAAGCGAAATCCCGGTTTACGGATACGGCATGATGCTGAGACCGGAGCCAGTGGGAGAACTGGTCGTGCGTTTTGAAGAGGAAGCGTTGCAAATCAAGGAAATGGGTTTTGCAGCGACAAAAATGAAAGTGGGGCTTGGCCCGAAGGACGACGTAAAACTGGCTGTAGCCGTGCGTAAAGGTGTCGGTGAAGATTACAAATTCATGGTCGATGCCAACCATTGTTATACTACGGTTGACGCCTTCTACGTGGGTCACGCCCTTGAAGAACTGGATGCCTATTGGTTTGAGGAACCAATCGCACCGGAAGACTATTCCGGTTACAGGGAATTAAGAGCCGGATTGAAGGTCAATATCGCTGGCGGTGAGGCAGAATTCAACCGCTGGGGTTGGCGCAATCTGCTTGAAAGCCGTGGCTTAAGCATAGCTCAACCTGAGGTCTGTGCCCTTGGAGGCATATCAGAATATTTGCGTGTACTGGCGCTCTGCCACGCACATTTCACACCCGTGATCAATCACGTATGGGGATCGGCAATAGCGGTCGCAACCAACATGCATCTGTTGGCTGCCATGCCCCCTTTGCCGGGCGGACTGTTCCCCTCTGAGCCAATGCTGGAATTTGACACGACCGATAACAAGTTCCGGGATGAATTACTCACACAACCATTGGACATTCAGGTGCAAGTGAAGAAGAATAACGGCATGGTTTCAATTCCCGGAGGAGACGGGTTGGGCGTTGAACCGGATCCTGAGTTTATCAGGCATTATGAGGTGACATAGGGGAGATATCATGAAGAAGGACGAATCCGGTGGCTTCAAGGAATGGATCATTCCTTTTGCGTTTGTGTTTTGTGCAGGTTGGGTAATTTGGCACGGACCGGCCTATATCCTAGATTTCATACCCCATGAAAATCCAAGCATGATCGCCCAGATGACAGACCTTCATCAACGTAAGGACGTGGTGCCTGGGTTGCCGGGTCTGTTCGGCGGTTTTACCGACCCCATCGACTGGGTTGCACTGGTCATGGTTCCCGTCACCTTCGCCTTCGGCATGCGCAACGTGATCATCGCACCGATGGAATTCGAACAGCCGAGCAAACTGGACCGCTTCGCAATGTTTATCGGCCGCATCACCATGATCTTGATCATCTCAATGACGATGGTCATGCTCTATGAAGTGTTCCTCAGATATGTGATTGAAGCGCCGACCCTATGGGCGAATGAATTGACACTCTGGATTGCCGGATTTGTTTTCATGCTGTCAGGCATTTATGCCATGCAGCAACGCAGCCACATCCGCATTTTCATCCTGTATGAAAACCTGCCCCGATGGGCTCAGCACATTTGCGATACCATATGGGTTTTCCTGCTTTGTGTCTTTGCTTTCTTCCTGGTGTTCGGAAGTTACAAACAGGTCTTCGCAATCAAGTTTTATCGTTGGGAGATGTTCGGAACGGCTTTCGACCCGCCAATTCCAGCAACCATCCAACCCATGATCCTGATCACAATCTGCCTTATTGCTGTCCAGGCGATCGCAAATCTGATTGCAGATTGGGACAAGGACCCGAACGAACTCAAAGAAAAAGATGTGATTGACAAGGAAGAGTTGGAAGCACTCAGAAAAAGCGCGGGGGCAGAATAATGGATGTCGGTACTATCTCAATTGTCCTTGTATTAGGACTGGTCTTCCTCCTCGGCATTGGCATGCCTCTTGGCTTTGCTTCGGCAGTACTGGCTGCCCTTGTAATGGTCATGAAGTTTGAGCCGACCCTGCTCACAGATCCGCTCAGTTTTGGTACGGGCATGCTGACCAGCAATCCCGGCACTGGTGCGCTTTATATTCTGACCCAGAAAATCTTCGATCTGATGACCGAGTACGTGCTCATATCGGTGCCTTTGTTCATATTCATGGCCGCCTTGCTTGAGCGATCCGGCATCGCCAAGCAGATGTATGATTCGCTGGACTTCTGGCTCAGTCGGGTGCGTGGCGGCATCGCGATCGTCACCTCGCTCATGGCGGTTTTGATGGCAGCCATGTCCGGCATCATCGGTGGTGAAGTGGTGCTTCTGGGTCTGATTGCCCTCCCCCAGATGCTGCGTCTTGGCTATAACCAGAACCTGGCGATCGGCACCATTTGTGCCAGTGGTTCTCTTGGCACCATGATCCCGCCTTCGATTGTTTTGATCATCTACGGTCTGATCACAGAGACTTCGATCAAAGCGCTGTTTACCGGTGCATTTGTGCCAGGCTTTATGCTGGCAATTTTCATCATTCTTTACATCATTATCCGCACCCAGCTTGACCCCTCACAGGCACCCCTTCCAGAACCCAAGGAAGGAGATCCTGAGGGGCTTGAAAAAGCATGCATGTTTGGCGGTTTCATTTCAATCTTTGTGATTGGCGCTGCCGCTGCATTGCTATTGCGCATCGGGTTTCTAACCCTAACCGGCAGAAATGTGAGCACAGGAGAAAACTTCGAAGCACCGAGCCTCGGCATGTTGTATCATGCGCCCTATATGCTCGGAACTATTGCCGTTTGTTTTGCGCTGATATTCTTCGTCTTTGGACTTCAAAGATCAAAGGACGGCTGGCATCACGGCAAGGGGCTCGTACCCCCACTTGTGGTGATCGGGATCGTTCTTGGTTCCATTTACGGCGGCATCACCGGTATTACCGAAGCTGCTGGCATGGGCGCACTCGCAGTCTTCATGATCGCTCTCTTCCGCGGTGAAGCATCCGTCGACCTCGTCTGGGTGTCGCTCATGCGGACACTTCGTTCAACCGGCACCATCATCTGGGTCACTGTCGGTGCTGCGGCACTTGCCGGGGCCTACACGCTTGCTGGCGGTCCGGCTTATATTGCCCAGCTTATTGTAGGCGCGGAACTGCCAACCATGTCCGTTATCCTGATCATGATGCTGATCCTGCTCTTCATGGGGGCATTCATGGATTGGGTTGGCATCGTACTGCTGATCATCCCAGTGTTCCTGCCAATCGTGAAGCGTCTGCCCATTGAGGAGATCGGCTTTATCGGTGAACTCTCACCTCAACATGTGGCGATCTGGTTCGGGGTACTGTTCTGTATGAACATGCAGGTGAGCTTCCTGTCACCACCGTTTGGACCAGCGGCCTTCTACCTGAAATCCGTGGCACCGGCTCATATCTCGCTCACAGACATTTTCCGCGGCTTCCTGCCATTCATCGGGGTTCAGCTGCTGGCACTGTCTGTTTTGCTAATCTGGCCGTCCATTGTTACACTGCTGCTGTAGGAGGAAAACATGCTTTCTCGCGAACAACTCGATCATTTTCACAATAAGGGATATCTGGTTGTCGAAAATCTGGTTGATGACCGGACGCTGGAAGCATTGCGCGAAGAGTATGCTGAACTCATGGACCGCCTCTATGGCCAGTGGGAAACAGATGGCTTGGTTGAACCGGCTTCATCGGACATGTCATTCTGGGAAAAGCTCGATCGGGCCTATAAAGGTGGCTTCGACTGGTATCAACCCATGGATATCAGTCTGCCGCACCACGATATTGCAGCGGATACTCCCATGCATATCGGACCCGCAGTCTTTGATCTGATACGTCACAAAAACATTTTGGACATGATCGAGCAATTGATCGGACCTGAAATCACGTCCAACCCTATCCAGCACACGCGCATCAAACCACCGCAGGATGCAGTCCAGGTACATGAAAAACGCGCTCACATTATCGCAACGGACTGGCATCAGGACAAAGGCGTGACACTTCCCGAAGCAGATCAGACCAACATGATCACGGTTTGGCTTGCGGTGACCGATGCTACGATTGAAAATGGATGTCTTCAGGTGGCCGATGGTGAATTTCGCGAGATGCTACCCCATTGTCTGAAAGACCAGGTAACAATCCCGGCCCAGTTCCTTGAAAGCGCCTCACCCACTCCAGTTCCCGTAAAGGCTGGTGGTGCAGTCCTCTTCCACCCGCTTACACCGCATTGTTCCCTACCGAATAAAAGCGAGCACTACCGATGGTCTTTTGATCTGCGCTACAACGTGACAGGTGAAGCAACCGGGCGCAGCCAATTCCCGGAGTTTGTCGTACGCTCGCAAGACGACCCATCATCTGTACTGCATGACTGGAAAGACTGGAAGCAGATGTGGGATGACACAAAAGTCAGACTGAGCCAGATGCCCCATGTGGACCAGCACCGTTGGGGAAATGACGCGCCCTATTGCGCCTGACCCTAAGCCAAAGCACTGACCTCGCGAGCATTCTTTTCAATCTCTTCCCAGGCATTTTCAGCAATCAACTTTCTGGATGCAACCCAGCTGCCACCAACGCAAATTACGTTTGGAAGCGCCAGATAATCCGCCGCATTTTGTGGTGTGACACCACCGGTTGGACAGAAAACAGCTTCCTTAAATGGCCCACCCAAAGACTTTAACATCGCGATCCCACCTGCAGCCTGCGCCGGGAAAAACTTCTGAACCCTGATACCGCGATCCAGCAAACCCATAACCTCGCTGGGTGTCACCGCTCCCGGCAAAAACGGCATCTCTGTCTCCACACATGCATCAAGAAGCGCAGGTGTGGAACCAGGAGAAACCCCGAACGCTGCTCCTGCATTTCTCGCATTCGTCAAATCCCGCGACGTCAGGATTGTCCCTGCCCCCACGCACATATTGGTTTCGTTTGCGATCACCTCAATGGCCTTGAGAGCATCGGTTGTGCGCAAGGTAATTTCTATCACCTGGATCCCACCGCGAAGAAGCGCATCCGCCAGCGGTTTGGCATTTGCCGCATCATCGATCTCAATAACCGGAATGACCGGACCTGTTCCGCAAATCTCTCTGATGCGTTCAATCATTTATCTGTCCAAACTCTGTTTTACTTCCAAATATATCAATTGCTGTCCGTATGGACAGACTGCAGTTTTTCCCAGTCGAATTCCACACCTATGCCTGGTTCTCCCGGAGCAACGGCCAGATGATCCTCCACCACCAATGGCCGTTTCGTGTATCGATCTATGGGGAAACTGTGCACCTCAAGCCATCCGGAATTTTCCTGCGCTGAAACAAGGCTCACATGAAGTTCCTGCATACCATGGCTGCATACCGGGATACCATGTTCTCGGGAAAGTTTCGCAACCTGCAACCATCCCGTAACACCCCCGCAGTTTGATGCATCCGGCTGGATAAACGACAGATCTGATTGCTCGAAAGCATATTCGAACTCATGAATGGTATGAAGGTTCTCCCCCATCGCCAGCGGCATGCCGGTTACCTGGGCAATTTGCCTGTATCCGGAATAATGATCCGGGATGATCGGCTCTTCAAACCAGAGAATGTCATAGGGCATGAACGCATTGGCCGCTTCGATCGCCTGCTCCACAGTCATTGAGTAATTGGCATCCACCATAAAGGCGATGTCAGGACCAATAAGCGCTCGAATGTCAGCTACCCGTTCAATATCTTCTTCGAGCGTTGGTTGGCCGATCTTGATCTTGATCCCGTTAAAGCCGCGCGCCAGATAGCCCTCCGTCTGTTTCCTCAGCTTCTCAAGGGAAAAATTGAGATCAATACCACCGCAATATGCCTTGCACCGGTCAGAAGCACCGCCCGCAACCTGCCAGAGCGGCTTGCCCTGCCCTTTGCAGCGAATATCCCACAAAGCAATATCAACCGCTGAAATTGCAAATGAGGCGACACCCCCTCTGGCCACATAATGCACATGCCACTGCATCGCTTCATAAAGCGCTTCGACCTGTGAACCATCCTTACCAATGATAAATGGCGCCAGATCATGC
>CAWUJF010000159.1:0-6953 GCA_963922405.1 uncultured Hyphomicrobiales bacterium
CAGTGAAGATGTGAGTACCGGCACAGAAAGTGCGTTATTCAGTTCCTCCTGAAACAATGACAGAAATCCACAGCTTGTGGTGATACCGCAAACGCCTTCATTCACCAGTGTCTGGCCAGCATCAATAAAACTATCAAGCAGTCCTTCTGCCCGGTTTTTCACCACTTTTTGCGGAGATGCATCAGGAACAATTTTGTAGTTTACAGGAAACGAAAAACTAGCCGGGTTACCAATATCTCCCGGTATGCGTGGGAACCTGGAATCCAACATCAAGATGCCGACCGGTGGGCCAGATTTATCTAACGGCATTTCTGTTTCTCATTTTCACTTCTTGTTTTCGACAATTAAACCTTGCACGTTTGGCTGTAAAACGTTTTCATATTGAAAGGGCCGCAAAAATTAGCCGACCCCAATTCTTAATGGGAGGAATCGAAACATGAAAAAACTCGTAACCCTTTTGGCCGGTACCGCCGCAGCCATTGCATTTACTGGCGCCGCATTGGCTGAGAAATGGGATATGCCGATGGCGTATTCTGCTTCGAACTTTCATTCGACCAATGGTGCTGAATTCGCCAAGTGTGTAACGGATAAAACCGGTGGCAAACTTGAAATTGTCACGCACCCAGGTGGTTCTTTGTTCAAAGGCGGTGAAATCAAACGTGCAATCCAGACAGGCCAAGCCCCGATAGGAGAGCGTCTTTTGTCCGCGCATGCAAACGAGAACCCGGTTTTTGGAATAGATTCAGTACCGTTCCTGGCCACGTCATTTGATGACTCAGTCAAGCTTTTCAATGCATCAAAAGGTGAGTTGGAAAAGGCGTTGGATGAGCAAAATATGAAACTCTTATATTCCGTTCCCTGGCCGCCTCAAGGTTTGTACTTCAAAAAAGAAGTGAACTCTGTTGCAGACATGAAAGGCCTGAAATTCAGAGCTTATAATGCATCTACCTCACGTCTGGCAGAACTTGCGGGCATGCAGCCAACTCAAATTGAAGCTGCAGAAGTACAGCAGGCATTTTCAACCAATGCAGTAGAGTCCATGGTTTCTTCAGGTGCCACAGGCTATGACCGGAAAGTTTTTGATGCCGGTGTGACCAACTATTACGAAGTGGATGCCTGGCTTCCCCGCAACACGGTCATGGTCAACAAAGATGCCTATGCCGGACTGGGCGACAGCGAGAAATCTGCGCTTACGGATTGTGCGGCAGAAGCAGAAGCGCGTGGTCTACAGGCTTCCAAAGACTATACGCAGTTCACCTATGACGGATTGCGTGAAGGTGGGATGACGGTTGAACCTGCATCGGCAACACTTAAAGGTGAGTTGGAAGATATTGGAGCAACCATGACAAAGGAATGGCTCGACGCAGCTGGTGAAACCGGCAAATCAATCGTCGACGCATTCAAAGGAAACTAACACTGAGGTTAGTTTGGATGGCACCTCCGCGGTGCCATCTTATTTCGGGGACCTGAATGAAAAAAACTGTTCGGCGTATTCTTGACGGCCTGTATCTGGCAGGTGGCATCGCGTCTGCCTTGTGTCTGATTGGTATTGTCACACTAATTGTTCTGCAGATCGCTTCCAGAAACATCGGATTTTCCTTTCGAGGAGGCCCGGATTACGCCGGTTATGCCATGGCGGCTGCCAGTTTTCTTGGCTTTGCCTATGCCCTTAATCACGGCGCTCATATCAGGGTAACCCTGATGATTTCAGCCATGGGAAGGTACCGGTATTGGGGTGAAGTATGGTGCTTTATTGTGGGAACTGCCATCAGCACCGTATTTGCCTGGTTTGCCTGCAAGTTCACCTACGAATCTTACCGGTTTAACGATATTTCCTCAGGCCTCGATGCTACGCCCCTATGGATTCCACAACTCAGCATGGCCGTTGGCTCTATCCTGCTGGCAATTTGTTTCTGGGATAATTTAATAACCCTGCTTTTCACGAAAAAGCCCAATGTGATCGAGAGCAGTATCACAGATTCAGGGGCTGAATAATCATGGAGCAACTGGTTGCGATAGCTGTATTTCTTGGCGTTCTGTTCCTGTTCCTGGGCAGTGGTGTCTGGGTTGGGCTCTCTTTAATGGGCGTTGCCTATATCGGTATCGAATTCATTGCCGGCCGCGCGGCCGGTGGCGGAATGATCAATACGATCTGGGGGGCTTCATCCTCCTGGACACTCACCGCGCTTCCTCTGTTTGTATGGATGGGGGAAATCCTGTTCCGTACACGATTATCAGAAGATATGTTCAAAGGCCTGTCGCCCTGGATGGCACGATTGCCTGGCGGCCTTGTCCACACCAATATTGTGGGATGTACGGTATTTGCTGCTGTCTCAGGTTCTTCAGCAGCAACCCTCACGACTGTTGGAAGAATGTCTATCCCTGAGCTACGCAGAAGGGAATACCCTGAACACATGATCATTGGCACGCTGGCAGGCGCTGCCACTTTGGGCCTTATGATCCCCCCATCCCTCACCTTGATCGTTTATGGGGTGAGTATCAATGAATCCATCAGGGAACTCTTTATTGCTGGCGTGGTGCCGGGATTGGTGCTGGCTGGCATGTTCATGGCATATGTGGCCATTTATTCAGTAGTTTCGTCTGACTACAAACCCAAATCTGAACCTTCCCTGGCATTTTCAGAAAAACTCAAAAATTCAGCCTACCTGATACCAGTACTGTTGCTGGTGTTTGTGGTAATCGGCTCTATGTATTTTGGCATTGCTTCTGCCACTGAGGCGGCTGCTTTCGGAGTATTGGGCGCCCTTGTTCTCGCTGCCTTTCAAGGTTCCTTGACGGTCTCTTCGTTCTCAGAGTCACTTATGGGTGCGGTACGAACCTCCGCCATGATCACGCTCATTCTAGCAGGTGCTGCCTTTTTGTCTCTTGCCATGGGTTATACCGGGTTACCACGCGCACTGGCGGACTGGATCGCAACCATGGAATTCACCCGGCTCGAATTGCTGATGGCGCTGCTAGTCTTCTACATCATACTTGGGTGTTTTCTGGATGGCATTTCTGCTGTTGTTCTCACTATGGCAATTGTGGAGCCCATGATCCGCGAAGCCGGGATTGATGTGATCTGGTTCGGTATTTTTGTCACCGTGGTGATCGAGATGGCACAAATTACACCGCCAATCGGTTTCAATCTCTTTGTGATGCAGGGTTTGACCAATCATCAGATGAACTACATTGCCAAGGCCGCTTTGCCGATGTTCGGCATTATGGTTTTGATGGTGTTCGTTCTGATCGCGTTTCCTGAGCTTGTTACTTGGTTGCCGGATACAATCCGGCAATAATGGGCAATGCAATTTCATCACAAGCTGCTGCATTTGATCGCTGACAATAGCCGCTGGGCACTCGTAGCAGGGCTGGCAATAGGCATTTTGTTTCCCCAAATTGCGGGGCTGGTGAAACCTTGGGTCGGGCACTGGGTAGCGGTTCTATTGTTTTTAGCAGCCTTGAGAATTGACCCTAAAGATGCCCTTGGCTCCAGAGATGACTACAAGCAGGTGGCCTTTTTCATAGGGGTGTTTCAACTTCTTTTGCCGAGCCTCGCAGCCATTGTTTTCCTGATCATTGACTTCACCGGGCCCTTCGCACTGGCACTTCTGATCGTTCTTGCATCTGCCCCAATTTCAGGCAGCCCAAGCCTCACAATGATTACCGGTCATAATCCGGCTCCGGCGCTGCGACTGTTGGTGACTTCAACAGCGCTACTACCCCTGACTGTGTTCATTCCATTTTCGCTGATGCCTGTCATCGGCAATCCGGCTGAGGTGTCGTGGATTGCTTTCAGACTGTTTTTGATCATTTTTTCTGCTTCATTAGCAGCTTTCCTGATCCGGCACTTTTTCATGTCATCGCCAACCGCCCGAACCATTAAGTCTATAGATGGCCTGACAGCCATCGCCATGGCAATCGTGGTGATTGGTTTGATGACTGGGTTTTCCGAAGCTCTAGAAAACCGGCCGTTAGATATTCCATGGACCTTGGCCATCGTATTCGCAGTCAATATCGGCACACAAATACTGGTTTGGTATCGTGTTAAGTCGCAACAAGTTGGAGAAGCACGCGCTTCATTCGCGGTGTGTGCAGGCAACAAGAATATGGCAATATTTCTTGCCGCGCTGCCGGCAACAGTGACGGACCCGATTTTGCTGTTTATCGCGTGCTATCAAATTCCGATGTATCTAACCCCAACCATCTTGGGCTGGATGTATGGCAAGCTATCAGATCAGCGATGACCAACCGCCATCAATGACATGCGCGTGGCCTGTGGTAAACGCACTTTCGTCTGACGCCAGATAAACCACCAATGCCGCGATCTCTTCAGCAGTTGCAATCCGGCCCATAGGCTGGCGGGCAATGAATGCTTTCATCGCAGCTTCGTAGTCACCTGTTGCATGCAAACGGTCATGCAGTGAAGGGCTTTCTACCGTACCCGGGCAAATGCAATTGCAACGAACTCCCTGAGTCACGAAGTCTCTTGCAACTGATTTGGTCAAACCAATCACCGCTGCTTTACTCATGCCGTAAGCAAAACGGTTCGGTGCACCAATCACCGAAGAAGCAGCAGACGACATGTTGATAATGGAGCCACCACCACGTTCAAGCATACCCGGTACCGCTGCTTGTATGGTCCAGAACATCGATCTAATGTTCAGGTTGGTCGCAAAATCCCATTCTTCATCTGTACAGTCCAAAACGGAACCGTGGTGCACAAAACCAGCGCAATTGAAGAGCACATCGGGTTGCGCGAGCTCAACACCTTCAAGGATCGAATCCTTGGAAAGGGCGTCCAGAAGATGGACCTTCAGGTTCGGTAAATTCTGAGCGTCCAGTTCAGCCAAGGTCTTTTCATTCACATCGGTGGCAAAAACATGCGCACCCTCCTGTGCCAGCGCTTTTGCCGAAGCAAGTCCAATGCCCTGCCCGGCTGCCGTAATCAAAACCCGTTTTCCAACTACCCTTTGGTTGCCACTCATGATCTGTAAATGTCCTTATTGTTCGACTTTATCGGCGTAATGTACACATTCGGGAACCGGTGTAATTACCTTTCCGTCTGTAAAATATCGCACCAGATTTTCAACGGTGAGATCCCCCATTGCCTGCCTGGTTTGACGAGTAGAACTTCCCACATGCGGTGTGAGCGTCACATTGTCCATTTCCAGCAGTTCGGCAGGAACCGCAGGCTCCTTTTCAAACACATCCAAGCCCGCACAACCAAGTGTTCCAGCTTGCAGTGCTTTGATCAATTCAGGCTCGTCCACGACCGGACCGCGTCCAATGTTAATCAACATTCCTTCCGGTCCTAGTGCATCCATCACTTCGCGGGTTATAAGCTTTCGTGTTGCAGGCCCTCCCGGGGTGATTACCACCATAGAATCCACCTCCCGAGCCATTTCAACCAAATCACCGTAGTATGTGTAGGGGCTGTCAGGTTTCTCATTTCTGTTGTGATAACTGATCTCACAATCGAAAACGCTCAGTTTGTGAGCCAGTGTCTCACCAATCCGACCCAAACCAACAATGCCCACTTTGCTGCCTTCAATCGAATTGGTTAGCGGTGCCTCACCACGCTTTTCCCATTCTCCCGAGCGAAGATAGTCGCTGTCACGAATTAACCGACGGCTGGTTGCCAAAATGAGCATTAGTGCAGTGTTGGCCACGTCTTTGTTCAGGACCGTGGGTGTGTGAGTTACAATTATTCCCCTATCCACGGCTGCTTGCGTATCAATGCCATCATAGCCAACGCCATAGGACGAAATCACTTTCAGGTTGGGAAGTGCGGACATAACCTCAACCGGTGCCCCATCTTTACCACTGGTGGCAATTGCACCTATGTTTTCACCATTTTCAGCAAGGTAATCGGTCAAGTTATCGATCTGTGAAGCGATATGGACCTCAAATGCCTCATTGAACTGATCCATCATTCGAGGTGTGGCACCACCGATTAACAGCATTCCTGGTTTCATAATTTTTCCTGATCTTAGAAATTTTCAGTGAAGGGACGGAAATCAATCTCATGTGTCCAAACGGATTGGTCCTGAAGAACCAATCCCATATAGGCCTCAGCAACTGCATCCGGGTCAAGGCATTTTTCCTGCGGAGGGTCAAACCGCTCAATGGTTTGTTCCTCCCATAATAATCCATCCAAAATGGCGTGTACCACGTGAATGCCCTGAGGTTGGAACTCACGCGCAAGCGCCTGAGCAAACCCTCTTAGCGCGAACTTGGCTGAGGCAAAAGCTGAGAATTTGGCACCACCACGCAATCCGGCCGTTGCACCGGTAAAAATTATCGTTCCTGTCTTTTGGGATAGCATCGAAGGGATAACGGCTTTTGCCACAGTCATGGCACTAAAGCAGGTATTCTGCCAGACAGTTTCCAGATCATCTGTTGTGGTCTCAAGAAATGAGGCGATATGCAATTTATGGGCATTACAGACTGCTACACTGAATGCGCTATGCGCTGCTTCTATCTCGTTGATTTTCCCACTTACCGCTTCAGGGTCTGTTAAATCACATTCAATGTGAAAGTATCCGTCCAGATCACTCAACCTGTCTTGCATACGGTTAGAACGGGCCATGCCAAAAACCTGATAACCCTCTGCGATAAATCTTCTAACCAGGCTTTCACCGAGGCCCGGGGCGACGCCTGCAATCAAGGCCACAGGTTGATCTTTTTTCGAATTCATTGCTCACCATTCCAGACAAAGATAGGTCTCACAAAAAAGCCGCCCTGTTGGGCGGCTTTCGATTACTTTATGATAGCTTTTTAGATTATGCCATCCACCAGCGCTCGATAACACGTGAGCCATCAAGCTGGAAGTTATTACCAAGTGTACCGGAGTTAGCAACCTTGCTGCTGTGTGCATCCACGTAGTTTGCGTACATTGGAACAACAGTACCACCTTCTGCCGACATAAGAGCCTGCATTTCTGAGTACAT
>CAWUJF010000160.1:0-6850 GCA_963922405.1 uncultured Hyphomicrobiales bacterium
ACCCCCAATAGTGGAGCCAAGTCGATAAGCGCGGAAACCACCTTTAACGAGGATATGGGCAATCCGGAAAAACTGCTCCCTATCCTGCGCAAGCTTTCTGAGCGCGTTTCAAAGCGCCTCAAGTCCAAGCATATTGCGGGGCAAACCATCACGCTCAAGCTCAAGAGCAAAGATTTCAAGACACGCACCCGTTCACGTCAGGTGCCTGACCCTACCCAGCTTGAAGACCGGATATTCAGAACCGGCTCCGACCTGCTTTTGCCGGAACTTGATGGAACCAAGTATCGTCTTCTGGGCATCGGTGTTTCCACGCTGGGGCCTGATGAAAACGCTGATCCTTACGATCTGGTTGATCCGGAAGCGGCAAAACGGGCCGATGCTGAACGGGCGATTGATCGTGTGCGGGAAAAATTCGGTTCAGATGCAGTCAAATTCGGGATAAATTTCAATGACTAATACACCAAGCTATCATGATATTCTGGAGTTCTGGATCGAAATCGGGCCCGATGGGTGGTGGTACAAGAATGAGGAGATTGACCGGCGGATTGTGGAAGAGTTTGGCGCTACCCATACCGCTGCCATAGCCGGTGAACTGGATCATTGGGCTGAGGAAGCAGACGGTGCTCTGGCGCTGATCATTGTTCTTGACCAGTTTTCCAGGAACATGTTTCGTGGGAGCCCCAGGAGTTTCACTCAGGATGATCGGGCTTTGGCTATCTCCCAAACTGCCATCGAGAAAGGCCTTGATAAATTCTGCCGGGAAGATTTGCGTCTGTTCTTCTATTTGCCGTTTGAACACTCCGAGCGAATTGCGGATCAGCACCGTTCGGTGATGTTGCAGCACTCACTGGCTGAACAGGATAGCAAGATAGAGGCGATGAAGGCAGCGCTTGAACACCGCGAAATCATTCAGCGTTTCGGGCGTTTTCCCCATAGAAATGCTGTGCTTGGGCGTCACACAACGCCAGCGGAACAGGCTTATCTGGATGGCGGCGGCTTTAAAGGCTAGTTGTCACAAGCCTCTGTGTCGTAATACTCAATTTCTGAAAGAGAGGCATTGAGCGAATAATCCGGGTAACGCATCTGCAATTGACGGGTAATACCATCTTCATAAAGCAGGAACGAAGCCTCATATATCGGCAAGCCCTCAGCCGTGTTATCGCTCGTTTTATTGAAGTAGCTCATCGTTACTGGCCAGGCTTCGCGGTCCTGGAAGGCATCGACACTCTCAGCTGATTCACCTTTCAGCACCTCGTTCACCACTTTTGGCTTACCGATCACACTGGCGCTGTTGAGTACTTTGTCTGCTTCACCTGATCCATCGAAGACCGTATGGGAAGCGAAGGCTTGACCATTGCGTGCCATTTTCAGGATTTCGAGCAAATGAGCGCTGGTGAACAAACCATCCTCCAGGATCAGCTCTTTCTTGTCGCCCTCATTGGGCTTCGGATTGGTGAGCTGAACTTTCAGGCCATTGTCCTGTCGCAGTGCAAAACCAGTAATATTCTGGTCAGGCTGGTCGTTCACGAAACTCTTGGTCTGGAAGGTAAACTCATTGCCGTCAGCGCTTTCATGGGTCGCTGTCTGCTGGTCAGTCACAAAGAAATCGCGGCCTGTGTTGATGCGGGTCACAAACCGATAGCGAACAGACATGCCATCGCAGGCATTGCCTTGCACTTCATAGACGATACGCCCTTGCATTCCCTTAATACCAGAACGGTCTTCCGCTTCATTTAGCGTTACATCGTAGACGGCTCTGTGGGGTTTGAGGATCTCAAATCCGGTTGCCTGAGCCAATACCGGTGTCAGAACGGTGGAGAAAAGTAACGCCGCAGCGGCAGTAGTCAATTTTATCATATTTAGCGCCCATAAAATCTGCCATAACCTTGTACAGGATTCGAAAACCATCATGCAAACCCTATGAGGCAAAGCTATGGCCAGTCATGATACTGCAGTGACCTTAACGGATTGCAAATGGGTAAAAAACGGCCCTATTGCTCATCGTGCACTGCATGATCCATCTAAAAACATATACGAAAACTCACTTTCTGCAGCAAAATCTGCTGTTGAACACGGATATGCCATAGAAGTGGACCTGCAGTTTTCAAAAGATCGTGTGCCGATGGTTTTTCATGATTTCAATCTGGAACGCATGACCGGGCATGAAGGCAAGGTGCGCGAAACCGATATGGCTGAGCTGAAATCGCTGAAACTTGGCAATTCTGAGGATTTCATTCCAACGCTCAAGGACCTGCTCAATCTGGTGGACGGTAAATCAGGACTTGTTCTGGAGCTCAAGGGAATGCCCGGTGATGACGAAGGGTTCGTGGCAGCCGTGGCGAAGGACCTTGAAAACTACTCAGGTGATGTGTGCATCATGTCCTTTTATCATCATCTGCTTAGAGATGCCCGGCAATATGCCCCTCACCTACCGCTAGGTCTGACGGCAGAAGGTGATGAAAAATTCCACCAACAGCACTTGAAGATTGCGAACGAATGCGATGTGGAATTTGTTTCCTATCAGTTGGAAAACCTGGATTGTGTTTTTGCCCAGAATTTCCGCAAGACCGGCAAACCTTTGATCTGCTGGACTGTCAAAAACGAAGAAGATCTGGCGCGCAGCAATCTTTTTGCTGATCAACCAACATTTGAAGGCTTTCTGGCTTGATAAAAGCGCCCGATACCCTTGATATGCAAGTATGACAGATAGTTATCAGATCCGCATAATCTCCACGCTTGAAGACATTAAGGCTGAAGACTGGAACGCCCTTTTGATCGGCAAGCCAGTTAATCCCTTTGTTACGCATGAGTTTTTGTATGCGCTTGAGAAATCAGGCTCCGCGGTGGCAGAAGAAGGCTGGCTTGGCCAGCATCTGATCCTGGAGGATAGCGAGGGGACGCTGCTGGCGGCTTTGCCCTGTTATCTGAAAAACCACAGCCAGGGAGAATATGTGTTTGACCACGGCTGGGCGGATGCATTTATGCGTGCCGGCGGTGATTACTACCCTAAGCTTCAATGTTCCGTTCCGTTTACCCCGGCAACCGGCCCCAGATTGCTGGTTCCTGAATGCGACAACGCAGAAGCACGGAAACAGGCAATTCTTGAAGGGTTGAAACAACTGTGCACGCGCATGGGAGTTTCATCAGCCCACATAACTTTCATGGAAAAGGATGACTGGAAGTTTGCGGGACAAACCTGCAATTATCTGCAGCGCACGGACCAACAGTTTCACTGGATGAACAATGACTATGAGAGCTTTGAGGCTTTTCTGGAAAGTCTGTCTTCGCGCAAACGTAAGAACATCCGTAAAGAACGCAAGACCGCACTTGCGGGCAACGGTATAGAAATCGACCTTCTCAAGGGAGATGAGATCACCGAACGGATCTGGGACCGGTTCTATGCGTTTTACATGGACACTGGCAACCGCAAATGGGGATCCCCCTATCTTAAGCGGGAATTTTTCACTCTTGTCGGCAAAGCTATGCCGGACCGGGTGTTACTGGTGATGGCGCGCAGGAACGATGAATATGTGGCCGGTGCCATTAATTTCATCGGTGATGACGTGCTTTACGGGCGTCATTGGGGGTGTCTGGAAGATCATCCCTGTCTGCATTTCGAAGTCTGCTATTATCAGGCAATCCAATATGCGATTGAACATGGCCTCAAAAGCGTTGAGGCAGGCGCGCAGGGAGCACACAAAATTGCCCGCGGCTATGTGCCGGTGACAACCTGCTCCGCTCACTGGATTACACACCCCGGACTTCGTGATGCCGTTGCTGATTACCTAGTGCATGAGCGGCGCGAAGTTGATAGACATAATGAAATGCTAAATGAACATACGCCTTTCAAGAGGGGAAATCCTGAGACATGACGACGCCAGCTTATGACAATGACAACATTTTCGCGAAAATCCTGCGTGGTGAAATGCCTTCCTTCAAGGTGTATGAAGATGACGCGACCTATGTGTTCATGGATATCATGCCGCGCGGTGAAGGCCATTGTCTCGTGATCCCAAAGGAGCCCTGCCGCAACATGCTGGACGCAAGCCCTGAGGCCATAGCCAGCGTGCATCAGACAGTTCAAAAGATTTCTCATGCGGCGCTAAAGGCTTTTGGGGCAGACGGGATCACCATTCAGCAGTTTAACGAAGATGCCGGCGGGCAAGAGGTTTATCACTACCATGTGCATGTTATTCCCAGAAAAGCGGGCGTGCGCATGGGCCCTCCAGGCGTAATGGGTGATATGGAAGCCATCAAAGCCTTGGGTGAAAAGCTTGCAGCAGCCCTTTAAGCACTGGCAAACGTCACATCAGGGCGTATCTGGCTTAGGAGCCGCAGGCGCCTGATCACCCACCGCCTGACCAGCCGCAGCACCAATTGCTGCCCGCTGATCATCATTCAGGTCAGCTGCATTGTCGATGCCCGGAATTTGCACACGCACCTCACGGCGGGCAAATTCTATTCCGTTTTCTTCAAGCTTGCGCTGGACCCGCTGATACACGTCTTTTCGGATGATCCACTGGGTGCCGGGTTTTGCCATGAACTTGCCTCGGATCACCATGCCGACGTCATCCACGTCATAAACGCCCTGAGACTTGAAGGTCTGGATCAGATCTTCGGCATAATCTGCTTCCAGCATGTCTGCACCAATCTGCTTGAAGAGCTTCTTGATCTTGCCCACATCGGTGCCGAAGGGAACGGTGAATTTCAGCTTCATGATCACCCAGTCACGGGAATTATTGGTGACCTTTGGTATTTCCCCATACGGAATTGTGTGGATCGGTCCGTTATGGTGCCTCAACTGAAGCGATCTCAGCGAGATTTTCTCCACTGTGCCAACTGTATCGGAAATCTCGATATACTCACCCACCCGGAAAGCATCATCAACAAGGAAGAAAACCCCGGAAACCACATCACGTACAAGCGTCTGCGCACCAAAGCCGATGGCAATACCCACTATACCGGCACCGGCCAGTAGCGGCGTGATGTCGATGCCGAGGTTGCCAAGTGCAATCAGGACGGTCATCAGCACGATTGCAACCTGAGCTGTGAAACGGATCATTGGCAAGACGGTTGAAAGACGGGACACGCCGGTTCCTCCACCCTCACCGCCTCCGGGTTCGTCTTGCTCCAAATCGAAGCCCTCTGCGGTTTGTTCTGCAGCAAGCTTACGGTTGATAAGAAGCGTCACAACCTCCCAGACAAGATATCCGATTGCCAGAATGAACAGCACTTCAATGAAGCGGCCGGCAAAACGGGCACCAAGGCTCGCACTTGCGAGATTCTCGAAATCCACATCCCACATGCGTGCAATCACCAGAACTACCATACTGAAGACCACAAGCCTGCCGATGCGGATATAACTGCGTTTGGTGGAGTAATAGGCTCTTTCCGCAACGACGCCTTCGCCGCTCATGGGCGGCACCAGATGCCTCACCAAGCCGCGAATCATGGTGTCAAAAACCGGTGCGTAAGTGATCAGGATGAGCGTTACAATGTGCTTACCGCCTTGAAGAAGCTCTACCTGACCGGTTGAAACCAGGATTTCCGCAAAGAGCCATATGACCAACACCACGACAACGCACAACCAGGGATAAATTCTTGCAAACTTGGCTTCGGCTGAGGTTATCTCTTCTGGTGCCGCGCCAGTCAGGAGTGCCGACATGTATTCACGACCATAAATCGACACCACACCAAACCAGGCAAAAATTGCCAGATTAAGCCAGAAACCAAGTCGTGTTTCACCCATTGGCACGCCGTTCAGGACCTGAAACTGGATGATAAAAATGGTGAAACCCACCAGCATTGCCATGCCGACCTGATTGCGATGGAAAAACTTCGCGCCCGTATCTGTGGCATACATCAGCCTCAAATCCGGTCGTGTGGGTGCTACGAGCATTCTGGAGAAGGCGACACCAATGCGCGGAATTACCACCAGATAAAACAGGAAGAGGATTGCAAGTTCGCGGTCAGAAGCAGGCATCAGATTGATGGTTACCGCGCGAATTACAATGAAGAATGCGATCAGTCCGATCAAATCCAAGAGCAGCCGCATCCCCAGTTTGGTGAGCATTTCACCAAGCGAGTGAGCCTCATCAGCCTGCTGAATACGATTACGCCATCCAGTGGTAAACCTCGAAATTAGGAATTCAGTAGCAAGGCCCGCCACAATAGCCCCTGCCAGAATGGCAAAGAAGCGCAGAACACCGGAAAACCCGCGATCGTTGTAAAAGTTTCCAAATCCGGTTGAAAGACCCTGACCAATCAGAGGCACGCGAACAACTGCATCATAGACTGCCGTGGATACGCCAATGGCCCATCCACCAAGAAGATCGATGATACCCTCTTGGGCAGCTGCATTTTCGTTCAACTTCCCTTCGGCTACTGCATCGAGACGCTTAAGCAACAGTTCGCGAACTTCGGCATCGCTTAACCGGGAAACCAGTTCTCGAACGGTTTCTGGTGTCAACGGATCGGGAAGCTCTATTTCCCGCGTCACTTCAGTCTCTTCGCCACCGGTGCCGGGAACCTGAGCACTTGCAAAATGTGCAAGTGACGAAAAAAGCAGCGCGATGAAAATCAGCAACAGCGCTGGAGCCTTGAATAGTCTGGACCCTGACATCGTCCTGTTTCCCCTGAGTTTTTGCCCTAAGGGAAGACTACGACTTAATTTTGTAATGCTCAAGATGAATACTTTTGATCGCGCAAGCCTTGCATTGTGCGAGTTGTCATTGCTTTCGCTTTACGATATGCCGCAGGCAACAATATCTACTAGTAATTCCGGACAGATTTTTTTCATGAGTGATACCTCCCCCCTTTTCCGCCCGTTTGAACTTCATAATCTCAGCCT
>CAWUJF010000161.1:0-6783 GCA_963922405.1 uncultured Hyphomicrobiales bacterium
CAGGAGGTGAAGCGCTTGATCGAGACGGGTTCTATTTCCCACCAACCATACTTGATTGTTCAGACGCACCGGATGCCCCGTGCCTGACGAATGAGTTCTTCGGTCCTGTTCTTTCCGCTGTTGATTTCGAAACCGAGGAACAGGCTCTCGAGATTGCGAATGATACGGAATTCGGACTTGCATCCGGGTAGTTCACGCAGCATCTCACACGTGCGCACCGAATGATCAAAGGCATTCGGTCCGGTATCGTGTGGGTGAATACCTACCGGGCGGTTAGTCCAATTGCTCCATTTGGTGGGCATGGGCTTTCCGGGTATGGAAGGGAAGGTGGCATCGACGCAGCTCTGGATTATACAAAACTCAAATCCGTCTGGCTTCGAACTTCCGATGATCCCATTCCCGACCCGTTTGTCATGCGCTGAGGTTTATCTAGAACGCTTATCCAGATCTTTTCGTCAGACTGCAATCGGTATTGTTTGTGCCAATCTTGCAAAGGTCTGGGTGCCTACAATGCCATCGGTTATGAGGCTATGATCCTGTTGAAAGCTGATTACAGCCCGGTGTGTTGCCGGGCCAAAATCTCCATCGGCCAGAAGGTTGTACCCCAGGCTCTGGAGGTCTTTTTGTAGTTGATAAACGGCGTCTCCGTGGGAGCCAAATTTCAGCTGCACCATTTCATGGCGCCGGAATTCCGGCTTCAAGATGCCCGGTAAATTGGCATTGCTTCGATGTTTCAGCCAAGCATCCCTCATCTTTATGTCATACTGATTTCTCCGGAATGCCGGACCGTTGTAAGCTCGGGCAAATCCTGCCCAATCATGGGTCTTTAGTTTATCCAACAGGTTCGCTTTCTCCACAAACCGCATCATCAGTCGAATTTGTCCTTCGGCGCCACTGCGAGCCTCCGAAACCAGGGCATCAATCGAAGCATAGTCAAGCCAACGCCAGTGCGAGCCCATAACCTGACCCAGCCCCCAGGAGCAGGATTCCAGAGCTGCTTGCCTATCAATCCTCATTGCCCGTTCTAGCAACCGCCATCTTGAAGCCTGAGAAATGGGGTTCCTGATCCCGCCTGCTTTTGGAGATGCAAGCCCCTTGGTGACAGCAATGTTCCGCTTGGACCTCGGCAGAAGCCTGTAGAAATAATGCCCTTCAAATCTGATCAAGGGTTCTAGTTTCCCATTTACCTTCGCGCTGAGCCTTCCGGCGCTTTCCACCTCAATAACAGCCATCAGGGCTTCACGGTCGATGTCGTACTTGTTTGCGAGTTCTGTGATTTCGGAAATGATTTTTTTGTTAAACATGGGCGATACTCCTTTTCATTGGATGTATTGTTTCACAGGTTTGAGGAGCGGGGATAAGATTGTCAGATAAAAATTTTCCTGATAGGCAGACGGCATGAAAAAATCGATCTTACTTATCAATGGACCCAATCTGAATTTACTCGGTACGCGCGAACCGGAAACCTATGGATCCCAAACGCTCGGTGATGTGGAAGAGCTGTGCAGAGAACATGCCCAATCCAAGGGCATGACGCTCGATGCTTATCAGTCAAACCATGAGGGCGCCATTGTGGATACCATCCAGCAATCCAAGGGTGTTTACTCACATTTGGTAATGAATCCTGGAGCTTACACCCATACTTCGATTGCAATCCGCGATGCGATTCTGGGTGTGGATGCACGGGTTTACGAAGTGCACATTTCGAACGTGCATGAGCGTGAAGAGTTCCGGCATCATTCCTATATCAGTGATATTGCCAAAGGTGTTTTTATCGGGATGGGTATTCCCGGTTACATCGCGGCAATTGATCAGATAGCTGAGGAGTAAACCCATGCGAGATTATGAAACCGTGGCCAAAACAATTTCAGCGCTCACTGCTGGAGAGACCGATGCAATTGCGAAGATGGCGACAATTTCTTGCGAACTCTATCATAACCTCGAAGGTTTTGACTGGGTCGGTTTTTACCGCGTTGTGGAGCCGGAACTGCTGAAGATCGGACCCTATCAAGGGGGGCATGGTTGCCTGGTTATACCCTTTGACAAGGGCGTGTGTGGTGCATGTGCGCGTGATGAAGAGGTTCAGATCGTGGATGATGTGAATGCTTTTTCAGGCCATATTGCCTGTTCGTCTTCAACGCAATCCGAGATTGTTCTCCCGGTTTATGAGGATGGCAAACTTATCGCAGTGCTTGATGTGGACTCCGACAAACCAGCGGATTTCAATGAGGCTGACAAGGAAGCGCTGAACGCAATTCTGGAAGCCAGTTTCAGGTGACGGCTTTTCTCTGAGAGAACCGTTCTTCTTTCCAGGTTTCATTGCTCATGATTTCGTGCAGGATTTCCACTGCCTGACAGACTTCAGCATAGGTGTTGTAGAGCGGAGCAAATCCAAACCGGAGGATATCCGGGGTTCGAAAATCTCCGATGACACCTTGATCAATGAGTGCCTGCATGACGGCATATCCATCACCATCAAATGACAAAGATACATGGCTGCCGCGATCTGAGTGGGTTAGCGGTGTTACATTCTCAAAATATTGGTCAAGCCCGGAAGTGTTGATGCTTTCGATGAAAAAGTCTGTCAGCTTCAGGCTTTTCTCACGGATTTGAGCCAAATTTACCTCTTCCCAGAGTTTAAGAGATTCATCCAAAGCGATCATCGAAAGAATGGGTGGGGTGCCGCATTGAAATTGATTTACCGACTGATCCGGTTTGTAACCGGATTCAAAGCTGAAGGGTGAGGCGTGAGAGAACCATCCGGTTATGGGCTGAATGGCCTTGCCGATGTGTTTTTTGTTCACATAGAGAAACGATGGTGCTCCGGGCCCGCCATTCAGATATTTGTACCCGCATCCCACGGCGAAATCTGCTTCAACATTATCCAGATGAACTGGTACTGCGCCGGCTGAGTGCGCCAGATCCCAGACGACGAGCGCCCCGTGTTCGTGTGCGGTTTTGGTGATATTTCCCATATCCAGCATTTCGCCGGTTCGGAAATCCACATGGGTCAACATGACCACGGCAGTTTTGTCGCTGATCAGTCCGGAGATTTCTTCAGACTTCTGCGCCAGTTGAAGTTTATGTCCTGAACCCAGAAAATCCCGTAATCCTTGCGCGATATAAAGGTCTGTGGGGAAGTTTTGGTAGAGGCTGACAATCTCGTTTCGCGCATCGTTCATTTTGACGGCAGCACTGAGAAGCTTGAACAGATTAATGGAAGTTGAATCTGTCACCGTAACGCTGTCTGGAGTAGCGCCGATCAACGGGGCAATTCGGGCAGCGATCTTATCAGCTATAGTGATCCAGTCAGCTTCGTTCCAACTGCGGATAAGGCCTTCAGCCCATTCATGTCTAAGCGTTGTTTCCACGCGTTCAGGGACACCCTTCAGCATGGGCCCTAGGGAGTTTCCATCTAGGTAAATTACGTCGCTCGGGAGTTCAAACCTGGATCGAAGTGAGGAGAGCGAATCTTCGCCATCCATGGTTTTGGCAGTCTGTTCCAGATCAGCGAAAGACATTGCTTGATTTACTCTGAACTCTTAAGTGCGGTTACTTCGATCTCGATTTTCATCGTAGGTTCGGCAAGGCCAGCAACGATCATGGTTGAGGCTGGGCGAATATCTCCGAATGCTTCACGAAGCGGTTCCCAGCATTTGGGCCAGTCATCGGCGTTTGGCAGGATGCAGTTTGCCCGAACCACATCAGAAAGTGATGCACCTGCTTCACTCAGAGCCCAGTTAATGTTCTTGATGCATTGCCGGGTTTGTTCCACCACATCATCGGAAATCGTCATCGCTGCATAGTCGTAACCGGTGGTGCCTGCCACGAAGACCCAATCGCCCTGAACAACTGCCCGGGAATATCCGATTTTTTCTTCAAAGGGTGAACCTTGAGAAATCAGCCTGCGTTTCATTCCTGATCAGCCTTTTCGACGAATTTTGGCCAGAATATACAACATGTTACATAAAGAAACGCTTTTGCCAAGCGGTCACAGTTAGATCGGATATTGTCAATATTCCACTGCCTGCTTAACCGATAGTCGCCATATTCAAACCAGGTAACAGGAAACATAGCCAGTGTGCTCACAAGAAGTACTGCAGGAAGCGGGTTTTCACCGAACAGGTCAAAATATTTAAAGATATATGTTCCGATCAACAGGATCAGTCCGTAAAGACCGTATTTCCATACTGAAAAATATAAGATACCGCTTGGAACCGTTGGCATGACACACCCCGTTTTCCTGATTGCTATGTCTTGGTGAATGTTACCATAGCTAGAGCGGTTTTGGTATTTTGCCAGATACTTTTGTTCCATGCCCTGGGACCGGGCATGGAATTTTCGAAAATGTCAGGTTTTAGCCGAAGACAAAGAAGCAGAGCTTATTGCCGTCAGGATCGCGCACGTAAGCACCGTAGAACATGTCCGGCACACGTTGTCCTGGCTCGCCTTCATCTGTTGCACCCAGTGAAATTGCTTTTTCGTACAGTGCAGCAGCTTCTTCCTTTGAGCTAGCGGTGAAAGCAATCATGTTGCCATTGCCTGGCTCTGGTGCCTCTTTATTGTAAGGTTCACAAACGGCTACCAGTGGTTGATTCATGGCTGAGCCGATCATGGCAATACGGCCCGCATCGATCTGTACCTTGGCGCCCTGGTCTTCAAAAAACTTGCAATAAAAATCCTTTGCGGCGGCCATGTCTTTAACGCCGATTGTTGTGTAACCTATCATGAGTATCTTCCTTTGAATGATTTATGAAATGATGTTCAGTGAAGTGTTAGGGCTGAACTGGGCGCTTCTATGTCCTTTCCAGCAGCACAATTGTCAAGGTGAAGCGGTTGAATGCAAGAAAATGTGATTGGGTTTGATGCATCACGACAGGCGGTTTTGCTGAGCGGTTTTGCCGAAGGTTCTGGCATAGGCACGTGAGAAAGCAGAGAGCGAATTGAAGCCGCTTCTGATCGAGATTTCCCTTAACGACAGGTTCGAATCCAGCACCAATCGATTGGCCACTTTCAGCCGTAAGTTGAGATAGAATTTGCCCGGCGTCATGCCGACACGGCGTTTGAAAATGTGTTCCAGCGTGTTTGAGGAAACGCCCACTCTCTTTGCAATCGCGGCGACTGGCAGTGGCTGTTCAATCCATTTTTCCATCAACCTTACGGCCTGCTCGAGGCGAGGTTCTCTCTGAGCTGCCTGGCCAAGGGAAACCAGAGGTTGTTCATCAAACTGGGAATGGGCTTCGTCATAAACAAAAACACTTGCCACTTCCATCGCAATTGCCGGACCGTTGCGCTTGCGAATGAGGTCTAGGAACATGTCAAAGGCAGGGGACGCTCCGCCACAGGTCATGCGATTTCCGTCCACCACAAAGCGATCCAGTTGAACTTCTATCTCGGGGAACTGATTTGCGAAGCTTTCAAAATCCTCCCAATGGGTTGTGGCACTGCAACCGTTCAATATGCCCGCGCGGGCAAGAATCCAGCTGCCTGCCTCTACGCCGGCGAACGCTTTGAAGCCGCTTGCTGCTTTTCGGATTGTCGCCAATTCAGCGGAAGAAACGTGCTTGTGCTGGTTGAAGCCGCCAATGATGATCAGGAGATCGCCATGTTGTTTTTCATCAAAGGCGTGTTCGATTGAGAGTGGCACATCACAAGTGAGGGGCACGTTCACGCCACCAAGGCTTGTGAGCTTCCATTGGTAGAGGTTCTGACCGGCAACGCGGTTGGCAGCCCGCATGGGTTCCAGCACGGAAGCCACACACATCATGGATGCTTCAGGAAGAACCAGAATGGTAATTTCATAAGGATTATGGACGGGAATATCCTGTTTCATTCGAATTTTGTTAATTCATATCCGAAAAATGTCAAACAGAATCGAAAGATTGGCTGAAAATGTGAAGCAACTTATTGGAGGATTTTCACATGCCGCTTCAACCAAACAAAGATGTATTTATCACCTGCGCTGTTACCGGTTCGGGTTCCACGCAAGATCGCAGTCATCACGTTCCGCGTTCTCCGGAGCAGATCGCCAACTCAGCGATTGATGCTGCCAAGGCTGGCGCGGCAATTGTGCACTGTCATGTGAGAGATCCGGAAACCGGGGCTCCGTCCCGCAAGCTTGAATATTACCGTGAGGTGACAGATCGTATTCGCGATGCAGAAGTGGATGTGGTGCTTAATCTAACTGCTGGCATGGGTGGTGATATGGTGTTCGGTTCTACCGAAAAGCCATTGCCGGTCAATGAAAGCGGTACGGATATGATCGGCGCGACAGAGCGCATGGCGCACGTAGCTGAGTGTCTGCCGGAAATCTGTACGCTGGATTGCGGGACAATGAATTTCGCTGAAGCAGATTACGTGATGACCAATACGCCCGGCATGCTGCGTGCCATGGGTAGCATGATGACCGAACTTGGCGTGTGCCCGGAAATTGAAGCTTTTGATACCGGTCATCTATGGTTTGCCAAACAGTTGGTGGATGAGGAAGTTTTGAAATCACCAGCACTTGTACAGCTGTGCATGGGTGTTCCCTGGGGAGCACCAGACGATATGAATACGTTCATGGCAATGGTCAACAATGTGCCGTCCCACTGGAACTGGAGTGCTTTCAGCCTGGGCCGTCATCAGATGAACTATGTGGCCAATGCCGTAAATGCCGGCGGCAATGTACGCGTGGGACTTGAAGATAACCTGTGGCTTGGAAAAGGTGAGCTTGCCACTAATGCTCAACTTGTTGAACGCGCGGTGACCATCATTGAGAATATGGGTTCAAACGTGATGGGA
>CAWUJF010000162.1:0-6743 GCA_963922405.1 uncultured Hyphomicrobiales bacterium
AACACGATAGGAAGATTCAGCCAGTAGTACACCGGCAAGGAATGATCCGAGCGCCATCGATAAACCTACGGACTGCATCAACATCGCAGAACCAAACACAACGAATAGGGCAGTTGCGATCATAGCTTCCTGTGCACCGGTACGTGCAATGACGCCAAGTAAGGGGTTCAGGAGGTATCGACCAGCCAGAACCACTATCGCTATAGCACCGACACCGAACAGAAATGCCTGCCAGTCTGCACCAGCCTCTGCCCTGGTTGACAGCAATGGGACGATTGCGAGTAAGGGTATAATTGCCAGATCCTGGAACAGGAGCACTGAGAATGTTTTTTGGCCATAACTCGAATTGATCTCTCCTCGAGACTCAAGCATTTGCAGAACGAAGGCGGTCGAGGAAAGCGCTAACCCGAAACCTGCAACCAGTGCCATGGGCGTGTTTGGTGCTATGAGTAACGCCAATAGTGTGAGCGCAATACCGCAGGCGATTACCTGCAGGGATCCCAGACCAAATATGTCTTTCCGCATCGCCCATAATCGGGATGGCTTCATCTCAAGCCCAACAATAAAGAGAAGAAATACAATTCCCAGTTCGGCGAAACTCAGTATGTCCTCGCCATCGTTCACTATTCTGAGCAAAGGCCCAAGGACAACGCCGGCTGCCAAATATCCAAGGACGGCGCCCAGTCCGATTTTCTTGAAAATTGGAGCTGCAACCACAGCGCCACCCAGCAAAAACAGTGCCTGAGTGTAGAGTTCCGGTGTTTCATGTGGTGAAGCCATTTATACCAGTCCTCCTTTTGTGATACGCAATTCACGAAATTGAATTGTCCTGACTTGCAAGACACTTAATACGGTTCTATTCACACTATACACATACATGTTTAAATCCATAGCGTTCCTTTCATATTGGTTGGTTGATTCATGAATAATCTAAAGACACTTGAAGCTGATGCCGAAAATCTGGTCAGTTTGGCCAAACAATCTGGTGCAGATGCCTGTGATGTGGTGGTAGCCAGCGGCAATTCATTGTCTGTTAGCGTACGAGACGGGGAATTGGAAAACAGCAATCGCTCAGAGTCCGATGCTCTTTACTTACGTGTCTTCTGTGGCAAAAAGATTGCAAGTGTCACCTCAAACACCAAAAAAGATCCTAAAAGCCTGGTTGAACGTGCCGTTGCTATGGCTAAGGTTTCACCGGAAGATCAGTATCAGGGTCTTGCGGATCAGGGTCGGCTCTTTCCGCCGGATCAAATCTCTGAGCGGATTGCACAACTTGACTTGTATGACCAGACCGAAACCACTGCGTCTGACATGGAACGCATGGCATTGGAGGCGGAAGCATCTGGTCTCGCGGTAAAGGGTGTTGCTAAATCCATGGGTGCAGGAATGGGCTGGAGTAGTTCCGGGTTCGTACTGGCTACATCCGATGGTTTTTCCGGCAGTTATGAGAGGTCTGGGTTTTCCCTTTCCGTTTCACTTGTGGCCGGTGAAGGCACCGGTATGGAGCGCGACTATGATTTTGACAGTGCCATTCACCTTGGTGATTTGCGCAGCCCTGAAGACATCGGATTGAGCGCAGGTGAACGGGTGGTTAAAAGGCTTGGTCCCAGACAAGTAACTTCAGGGAAGTATCCGCTTGTTTTTGATCCTAGAATTTCTGCGGGCATGGTAGGCACGCTTGCCGGTGCCATTAATGCAGCTTCCGTTGCCAGAAAAACCAGTTTCCTTCGCGAGAAAATGGGTGAGCAGGTGATGGCATCAAATATCAACATTATTGATGATCCCCTCATGGTGCGAAGAAGCGGATCACGCCCCTTCGATGGGGAGGGAGTGTCCAGCGAGAAATTGGATCTGATAAAAAACGGTGTCTTACAAACCTGGTTGCTAGACAGCGCAACTGCACGAGAATTAAGTTTGGAGACGAATGGTCGGGCGAGCCGTGGTGCTTCCGGTACAAACCCATCAACGACAAATTGTTATATGGAAGCTGGCTCTAAATCACCTGACGAGATGATATCCGAGATCGAAAAGGGATTGTATGTAACAGAAACCATTGGGCACGGTGTGAATATGGTCACTGGCGACTATTCCAAAGGTGCATCCGGCTACTGGATCGAGAACGGTGAGCTCACCTACCCTGTTGCGGAAGTCACGATTGCGGGAAACCTGGCAGAAATGTTTCTGAACACAACTCCAGCTGATGACCTGGTGTTCAAATACGGAACTAACGCGCCCACCCTTCTGGTTGAGGGGATGACAACAGGTGGTAAGTAAACCAACCGCTGATATGGAACTGCTTCAGGCAATCTGCATTGAAGCAGGCGAGATCGGCATGAAATATTTCCGGTCCGATAATGATGTGTGGTACAAACATGGAAACTCGCCTGTTTCCCAGGCTGACCGGGAAATTGATGACTTTCTGCGGCAATCTCTTAATACACATCGACCAGACTATGGTTGGTTATCCGAGGAGACCGAAGACGGTAAAGAGCGATTGAACCAGAAACGTGTTGTGATCGCTGATCCCATAGACGGGACAAGGGGTTTTATCGCCGGACAAGAGGAATGGTGTATATCCATTGCAATCGTGGAAGATGGCCGACCGGTTGAGGCCATCCTTCACTGCCCAGCTCTCGCACAGACGTATGCTGCGACAAAGGGGAATGGGCTTAGTATTACCGGGTCAACACCTGAACCTCCCCAGGAAAGAAGCAAGCCGCTTGTAACCGGCTCAAAGAAACTGATTGAAGTTATTCGCAGCCTGCCGGACAGCCCGGTAGATGTATTGGATTTCATTCCTTCCTTGGCATACAGGCTTGCAATGGTTGCATCAGGCGGTTTGGATGGAGCATTTGCGCGTGGTGGTGCAAGCGAGTGGGATGTGGCAGCAGCTGACCTAATCCTGGAAGAAGCCAACTGCAAATTAACAGACAGAGGTGGCAACAAACTTTCCTACAACAAGCGTTCTGTGGGAGTTCCAGCGCTGGTAGCTGCGTCAAATTCGAATCACTCAAACATTTTGGGACTTGCGAAATCCAGCGGGATTCTTCATTAGTCTCCCAGAACGTCCAAACACATCAGATATCTTGAATTAGGGAATACGGTCATGAGCGATAAAGATGACAAACAATTACTGCATCTTGTTTTCGGAGGTGAACTGGAGGAGCTACAAGGCGTGAACTTCCGGGACCTGGATGATTTGGACATAGTGGGTATTTTCCCGAATTTTGCCAGCGCAGAAGCTGCCTGGAGACGGAAAGCACAGGAAACCGTTGATAACGCGCATATGCGATATTTTATTGTGCATCTACACAGGTTGCTTGATCCTGACAGTGACAATTGATTGTGCAACCTCCGCTGAAGCACGGGTAATCCATGAAAGATAAGAAGCCACGGAAGAAAAAGGGGCTGCGAAAATTTGTACGCAGTCTCTCCCAGAACCCGGTGTCCGTGGCAATACTGTCTCGTCTGGCAATCTGGTATTTGACGCTCGTCTACAAGACCAACAAGTTCATTCTTGAGCCTGAAGATATTCTTGACACTGTTAAGCCGATGCAACCGGTTATCGTCAGTGTTTGGCACGGTCAGCATATTCTTATGCCGGTTTTGCCAATTGGCTTACATGCATCTGCTATGATCTCCCGCAATTTCGACGGGGAGATAACGGCTCGTATAGTTGAGCATTTCGGTAACGCAACCATACGCGCTTCAGGAGGAAGAGATCAGAGGCAAACCCTGAAGAAAGGTGGGATGACTGGGTTTATTGAAATGCTGAAAGCATTGGAAAATGGTGACAACGTAGTGCAAACGGCTGATGTGCCACAAGGTATTTCCAGACGGGCAGGATTAGGCATAATCATGCTGGCACAAAAGTCAGGGGTCCCGATTGTACCGCTTGCAATTGCGTCAAGCCGTCGCCATGTGTTCCAGAAGGCCTGGGACAAGGCTGCGCTCAATATGCCATTTGGAAAAACGGCAATCTGTGTGGGTGATTTTGTTTCAGTGCCTAAAGATGCAGATGAAGAAACGCTTGAACACTGTCGTCAAATGCTCGAAAATACGATGAATACGATAACGGCACGGGCATATGAATTAAACGGGAACCCCGAATAGAATTTTAGAAATTCGGCAAAGAATGTGTAATGAGTAATCTACTTAGCAAGATTGTATTGAATTCCTATCGTGGACTTGGCCATGCGTTGTACCCGTTTATGGGACCTTTCCTGCGTATGCGGGCAACGCGCGGAAAGGAAGACCGGCAGAGGCGATATGAACGTTACGGTTATCCCAGTGCAGATAAACCGGCCGGTCCGATAATCTGGTTTCATGCTGCAAGTGTGGGTGAATCGATGGCTGTGGTTCCGCTTATTGAACATGTGCGGGATCTGGGCATAAACACGATCATGACCACTGGAACGGTAACGTCTGCCAAAATTATGCGTCAACGGTTACCCAGAGGTTCGTTTCACCAATATGTGCCGCTGGATCTGAAACCAGCCCTGGAACGGTTTCTGGATCATTGGCAACCGGATGCAGCAATTTTTACTGAATCTGAAATCTGGCCGATGACAATCATGGAACTGACCCAGAGAAATATTCCGCGAATTCTCGTGAATGCCAGAATGTCAGATCGCTCCTTTAAGCGATGGCAGAATGCGTCTGGTCTTGCTGAAGCGTTGTTCGATAATTTCTCCCATGTGGTTGCCCAATCTGAACTGGACGCAAAGCGCTTTCGGTTATTGGGAGCACGGCCGGTTGAGGTTTCCGGCAACCTGAAAGTGGACACAGATTCACTTCCCTATGATGCTGCTGAATTGCAGCTGTTCAAAAACAAGCATGGAAACCGTGCCTGCTGGGTTGCGGTCAGTACGCATGAAGGCGAAGAGGAAATTGTTGGGAAAATCCATTTGTTCCTGAAGCGGAAAATTCCGGATCTTCTTACTATAATTGTTCCGCGCCATCCCGACAGGGCTCCTGGAATAACTGCGCTTCTACGCGAGAACGGATTATCCGTGAGCCAACGAAGTGAGAATGAAGGTGTTGTGGAATCCACCGATATTTACATGGCTGATACCATTGGTGAGATGGGCCTTTTCTTGCGTATGGCACAGGTCGCATTTGTCGGGAAAAGCCTCAAATCTTCTGGTGGTCAAAACCCTCTTGAACCGGCTATTACAGGAACGGCAATTATTTCCGGCCAGGCGGTTGTCAATTTCCGCGACACCTATAACAACCTGTTAGCGGCGGGTGGTGTGCGATTAGTGGCCGACGAAAACATGCGGGCGGCTAATGTGGAATATCTTTTGAAGAACCCGGATGTCAGAGAAAAAATGACAGAAGCGGCCCGCAGATCAGTCGACGAAATGCGGGGTGCTCTCAGCACGACCAAACATGTGTTGGAGCCCTATTTTTTCCCATTAGCTGTTAAACGGGACCTGGAAGGTCTGGGCTGATGTTGAATGAGGCCCCTCCATTCTGGTGGAAAAAGAATTCCGTTATGGGATGGCTACTGGCTCCGATTGGTTATTTGTATGGTAGAGCTGCCGCCAGAATTCTAACTTCGGAGCCCACATCAGAAGTTCCGGTTCCTGTCATATGTGTGGGCAACTTTGTGACGGGTGGAGCTGGCAAGACACCTACTGTTGAACTCCTGACTCGCTATGCAAAGTCGAAGCAAATGAAACCGGGCATATTATCGCGGGGCTACGGAGGTGCAGTGACCGTACCAACCCGGGTTGATCCGGAAAAACACAACGCTCATGATGTGGGAGATGAGGCTCTACTACATGTAAAGAATGCTGTTACCGTTGTATCAGCTGATCGTCCCAAGGGTGCCAAAATGCTGGTCGAACTTGGCTGCGATGTGATCATCATGGATGACGGTTTTCAGAACCCTTCCCTGAAAAAGGATTTCCATCTTATCGTGGTTGATCGCAAGCGTGGACTTGGTAATGGGCATTCTATTCCGGCAGGTCCGCTTCGTGCACCGCTCCATCAACAATTGATGCTGACTGATGCAGCATTCCTGATCGGCGACGGTGATGCTGCAGACAAGACAATCAGGAAGATTGCACGAGCAGCCAAACCATTCTTTTACGGAAAGGTTCAGGCGATTGCAGGCGCGGATTTCAAGGGTATGAAGGCTCTGGCTTTTGCTGGCATTGCCGACCCATCCAAATTTTTCGAGACATTACGTCAGAATGGTGTGGAGGTTAAAGATACCCAAGCATTTGGTGATCATCACGTTTTTACTGCGGAAGAATGTGAAGACCTGCTACAACGGGCTCAGGAGAAGGAACTTCAACTTCTGACCACCACCAAAGACATTGTACGAATGAGAGATATGGGCCCGGGTCCTATTCGATTGTTGGAAGAAAGCGTTGCGGTGCCGGTACACATGGTGCCTGAAGACCCGCATATGCTCTCACGGATCTTCGAAACCGCGATTAGCCGAGCAGATGCCCGACGGATAAAGTCTGACGACGTTTCTAAGAAGGCAGCCGAGGCTACTGGGTCGCTGGCCCTACAATAACAACTGTGGGTTCCACGCTGAGCAGCTTTTTAGCCATGCGGTTCACATCATCAAGCGTAACGGCTTCGATGTATTCTTCCCTCTTTTCAATGTAGTCGATCCCCAGTTCCTGGGTTTGCAGCGATACGAGGACGTTTGCAATTTTGCTCGAAGTGTCAAGGTTGTTGATAGCATAAGCACCAGCAACATATCGTTTAGCTTTGTCCAGTTC
>CAWUJF010000163.1:0-6743 GCA_963922405.1 uncultured Hyphomicrobiales bacterium
AGCGCTGGCCGCTTCAAATCCAGGCATGCCCTGGCTTGCGAGACCGGCAATTATCCCGGCGAGCACATCTCCACTGCCTGCTGTGGCAAGCCAGGGCGGCGCGTTGTCAGATATGCTCACCTGGCCGGTTGGACACGCCACAATGGTATCCGGACCTTTCAAAATAACAATTGCGCCGCTGCGTTCAGCCGCTGATACCGCTCGCTCGATTTTTGAGGCCAGGGTAGTCTCAGTGGGAAATAACCTCGCGAATTCGCCCTCGTGAGGCGTCAGAAAAGTATCCCTGGTATTACTCAAAATTTGCTTGAATAGAGTTTCAGGTTTTCCTGCAAACGCGGTCAATGCCCCGGCATCCAGAACGGTTTTACGTTGCTGTTCAAGAACCTGCTTTACCATGGCTATTGTCTGCTTGTCCGGTGGCATGCCGGGTCCAAGCGCGACGCAATTGAACCGTTTGTCCTTCAAGATATGCTTCACATCCTTCGGGTTATCAGCTTTCTGCAACATTACTGAAGTCAGATGTGCTGCATTAATCGACAGGGCATCCGTTGGACTGGCGATCGTAACCAGACCCGACCCGGATCTAAGCGCAGCACCAGCCAACAACCTAGCCGCACCCGTCGCAGTAGGAGGACCGGAGAGAACGAGAGTGTGCCCTCGATCATATTTATGGGCTTCAAGGGAAGGGGTGGGATACTGATCCAACCAGATTTCCGGATCATTGCGATTGCCTGTTATGCCCGTATGTTTTGTAACTTCAGCATCAATTCCGATCTGATGCAAACTGCGCATGCCGCAATGGCTCCGCCCGGGAAAAAGCATATGCCCGGGCTTGTATCTGAAAAACGTTACGGTGTGATTTGCTTTGACCGCAATTCCCATTATCCGGCCTGTGCGCCCATCAATGCCACTCGGCAAATCCACTGAAATAACCGGCTTCCCGCTATCGTTGATCACACCAATGACTTCCGCAAGGGGACCGGTAACATCGCGATCAAGTCCGGCCCCGAGAATAGCATCGATGATCACGTCAGATGCTTCAATCTTGGTGAGATCAGAAATGATCATGGACCTGTCGATCTTGGCCAGAGCAAGTTCCGCATCACCGGAGATCCGGGTTATGTCGCCATGGATGTAAACTTTCACACGCTTGCCTTGATCAGCAAGTTGACGTGCAGCCACAAAACCATCACCGCCATTATTACCGGTGCCGCAAACAATCAAAACATGCTCGGCATGGGCATATTGTTGGTTCAACGTGTCGACCACCGCGCGACCCGCGTTCTCCATCAAGTCTATGCCCGGATAACCGTTGTTGATTGTCAGTTGGTCGGCAAGAGCCATTTGCGATGGCGTTAGTAACTCATACATGTGCTACGGACTGTTCTTTAAACCTGTCCTTAGTATCGCGAACCAAGCCAAGGCCACTGCGAATTGAAAGAAAAGTCAGGAGATCTGAAAGTGCGATAACGCCCTCCAGGCGATCGTTATTCACAATCATAAGTTTGCGATTGCCCGTACTCACCATTTGATCAAACACATCCTCGGTTCTGGTTTCCGCCCGGGTTACAATATCATCATCCAAAGCAATGAAAATATCCCCCACGCGAGTATCCTCCCAGTTATCCTGATCAATGGTCTGGATCATTGCTGCATCCACATGCCCCAGTAACCTATCACGGTCGAGTACCGGAACAAAACTGACATTCCGCTTCAGCATGACCTTGTCTACCAGATGCTGAATAGTATCTTCCACATCCGCAACCCATGGATCCCGTGTCATGAGTGAGCTGACTGTGTAATCTTTCAATGCATAACGCATTTCCATGTCATCATAGGCGGATTTTGAAGCCCCCAGGATGACCAGGCCAATCAGGATTTGCCAAATTCCGGCAACAAATTGGGATGAAAACAACAACCACATACCTGCACAGGCGAGTAATATCGCAAAGATGCTTCCCACATTGCATGCAGTTCTGGTGGCTGAAAGTACATCACCTTTAACGAACCATAAGATGGCCCGTAGCACGCGCCCCCCATCCAGAGGGAAGGCTGGTATCAGATTAAAGGTTGCAAGAACGAAGTTGATGATCGCGAGATATTCAAGGATAGCGGAAACCTCCAACCTGCTACCGGACGGATCCACCCCAAGGGTGATCACAAGGAACATGATCCCCAGCACATAGCTCATGACGGGGCCTGCAATCGCTATCCAGAATTCACTGCGTGCACTGTCTGGATCACGTTCAAGCTCTGCAACGCCACCAAAAATGAAGAGTGTGATATTGCCCACATGCAGGCCGAATTTTCGCGCAACAAGTGAATGTGCAAGCTCGTGGATAATTAAAGAGACAAACAGACCGATCATAGCAATGACGGAAATGAAAATCAGGCTGATCTGACTGGCTTGCGGGAGTTCCTGAGGAAAATAGGAAGTCGACAGGGACCATACGATCAGCGCCGCTACAAAAAACCAGCTAGGATCGATCCTGATCTTAAACCCGAAAATATTGAAGATTTCACGTGCATTTTGAAACATTGTGAACCACCAAAACTGCGATTGCATTCTGCTGCGATTATCACTCATTTCGGCTGGATTTTTTTGACCCTGATCAAGTGATCAAACACAAATCGTCAACAAGAGACAACTTCGCATTGCCGGATGCTGAATTCCTCATCGGTCTCAGTTTTCGAGGCATCAAACTCCCGGCCATCTTCACACTTTACTTTTGCTGAAAAAAGGTTCTGTCCGCCGAGTTTACCCTCATACATATGCAGATAAGCAACGACTTTACATTCATGATTTACGGCAAGTTCAAATTCCAGGTCTTCAATCCAGGCCGGATCTGACGATTGAGCAGTCACTGGTGATGTAAGAGACAAAGCGGACACAAGAGCCAAGGACACCAGTTTTGCGGCTTGATATTTCAGCATATGAAAATCCCCGAATAAGTAACGTTAACCTGAAAGTTATCCGGTTTACGAATTCACAAATTGACCTCGGTCAACTCGCCGCTGACACTTCGTTTTTATTGGCAGAGGGTATGCTTTCAAGTGACACCACAATTGGGTGGTGATCAGAACCCAGCGGCTCAAGAATTTTCGTTTCGGTGGCTTCAAGCGCCCTTACCAGACACCGGTCGAGGCGGAAGGGAAGTATGTTTTGAGCTTTGTGCGTGGGAGCCTTTGGCCCCACATCGCTGAATTCTCCAAGCCTGATCGGCCCGACTGCATTGAAGTCCCCCATGATTACAGTCGGACCTTCAGTTTTATCGGCTATTCTAGCCAATTGCCGTCGGTTCAGCAGTTGACCATGTGATAAATGAACATTGGTGACGGTGATGTCATTCATCCTGACCAACTGAGCAGCTCTAATGGGAAATCTCCCAGGCAGTCTGGAATGGGGAAGTGTAATCGTATCCACTTGTTCAACAGGCTTGGAACTCCAGATCGCCATGCCGTATCGCTTACCCGGCCAGGGTTGAAACAGATAATGGCCACCGAAGACATCTTTCAGCCTTGCGATCTCCGGAGTCGCCTCTTGCATGAGCAGCAGGTCCGGAGCCTCGGAATCGAGTACCTGCGCAACTTCATCAACAGAAGCGCCCGATCTATGTAGCAAATTCCAGCTCGATATCTTCATCTCGTCACTCGCTTACAGATAGGGCATGAGTAATCGCGCTGCGGCATTGCGCAGACGATAAAACTGGTTGCCCCAGTTAGTTTCCAGGTCCCGGTGCGGGATGGACTGTTCAATCTTTTCGTCGATGATCCGGTCGATCTTCATAACCGTTTCAGGATCATAGCATTCAACTAAAATCTCGAAATTCAATCGCATGCTGCGGATATCCCAGTTCGGACTTCCAATCGCACACCACTCACCATCAATTGTCACCAGCTTTGAATGATCAAAAGGAGGCATAGAGCGCCAGCATTCAATCCGGTCTGTATCCATAAAGGAAAGCTGGCTTTCCATAGCCCAGTCGAAAAGGAGATTGTCCGTATATTGCGGTATTACCAGTTCAACTGAAACACCCCGCAAAACCGCCATATCAAGCAGGAAACCTATCCGCTCATCAGGAAGGAAATAGGGTGTTACAATTCTTATATGGTATTTGGCGCCATTAATTGCAGCAGATAACAGTTTCTCTATGCTGCCCAGGTCGTGATCTGGTCCGGAAATAACAGCGCGACCTTCAACTTCTCCCTTGTTGTTAAGGTTAGGCCACCAGTCCGAATGGGTCAGCTTCGCGTTTGTGGTAAAATACCAATCTTCAGTGAAACTCTCGAGAAGTTGCACCACAATAGGGCCGGTGAAACAGAAATGGGTGTCACGAACGCCATATCTGCTCTTTCTGTGCAATAAATTCTCATTACCCAGGTTCATGCCGCCCACAAACCCGATCTTGCCATCAATGATCAGCAGTTTCTTGTGGTTCCGCAGATTAAGGTAAGGCATGCGCCAGGGAGCAAGACTAGGCAGAAATCGGTGAGCATCAATATCGAATTCATTCAGTTTGCTGGTGGCCGCGGACCTGAAAATGCCACCACCAAAACCATCAACCAGAACCTTGACTTCCACACCACGGGATTTGGCATCTCTCAGAGCAGAAATGAACTCCATTCCATTCTCATCGAGGCGAAAAATGTAGGTACATAAAGCGATGGTTTTTTGAGCTTTTTTGATGGCAGATATCATCTCAGGATATGCCTCATCCCCATTTTGATAGATCTGCACCTGATTGCCGCCCAGGATCGGTTGGCGGCTGACTGCGTCACCGACCTTTCGAATTCGCGATGCAGGCTGATCATTCATCGTCCCGGTTTCGAAATCTGACTCGTGACCGGCGTATACAGATGGATTGGAAGAGCGTAGCCGTAAAGCCCGGCGAGCAATTCGGTTTACACCAAACAGGCTGTAACCAATGCTGCCAATCAACGGAGAGAGCCATGCCACGCCTAACCAGGCGATAGTGGCTCTGGCATCTCTTTTGGTAAGGAGGGCATGCGCACTGACTACAGTCGCCAGCAAAACATGCGCGATGATCAATGTAACAACAATCATATGCGCCAAATTAGCTGAGCCAGAAAATCTGCTCGTTGATTTCGATCAAGATCAACGCTGCCAGGTAGTGGAAAACAGTACACACACGGCAACTTCAACGAAAGAGATCTAGGATGTCGATAAATCACACAACTGAAGTCTCCGTGGAAAAGCCGGAACAATCTGCCACTCTAAAACGGGCAATCGGACTTCCGCGGTTAGTCTTGTACGGGTTGGGGACGACGATTGGGGCTGGAATCTATGTTTTGGTCGGAGAAACAGCCGGTAGGGCTGGGGTCTACGCGCCGGTCTCGTTCGTTGTGTCTGCGATCGTAATGGCTTTCAGCGCAGCAAGTTTTGCAGAGTTCTCAGGACGTATTCCCCAAAGTGCGGGTGAAGCAGTCTATATTGATCAGGGATTTGGCAAACCCTGGCTCGCAGCTGTTTCCGGCTACGCCATTATCCTGGCTGCAATCGTAGCCTCTGCGGCCATTTCTCTGGGTTGTGCAGGTTATGTGGCACAGATCATCCCGGTCCCTGTACCCATCATCGTATGCGGCATATTCCTGCTGATGGGATCTCTGGCGGTGTGGGGAATTCAGGAGTCCATTACAATAGCTGCGATCCTGACAGTAATTGAGGTGATTGGATTGCTGGTGATTATCGCCGCAGGCTGGGTCAACAATCCAGACTTGATGGCGGATGCGACCCAAGCAATACCGAGTTTTTCGGATAGCCTCGCCTGGGGCAGCATCCTCGGTGCAAGTCTGATAGCATTCTTTGCCTTTATTGGCTTCGACGACGTGGTGAACGTGGTGGAGGAGACGATAGATCCAGCACGCATTATGCCATGGGCGATAGGAATTACACTGATCTCCGTCACGGTTCTTTATGTTCTGGTATCCATTGTGGCGTTGGATGCACTCCCTATGGATGAACTTTCCACATCACGAGCACCGATTGGTTTACTGTTCGAGCGGTTGACCGGAATTTCACCATTGGCGATCACACTGATCGCCATTGCAGCCACCATGAACGGTATCGTCATTCAGATTATCATGGGTTCTAGGGTGGCCTACGGTCTGGGCAAAAGAAACTATCTGCCAGCCGCCATATCAAAAATCAGTCCCCGTACGCGAACACCAATTACAGCCACACTGCTGGTAGCATTATCCGGCTTGTTGTTTGCTTTGTTTGTTCCACTCGATCGGCTTGCGGAATTCACCTCTCAGTTGATCTTGTTCATTTTTGCCCTGGTCAACATCTCACTGGTTTTGATCAAACTCAGAAATGAGCCTGCACCGGAAGGAACTTTCACAATCAACATCATAATCCCGATCCTCGGAGCAATCAGCTGTCTATGCCTGCTAACCGGGCCATTGTTCCTATGAATTGGCCCCGCTTATGGGAGCCAATCTGAAATTGTCAGGAGATAAACTGCTAGTGAACCAGAAATACCGGTAAGTCAGCAGTTTCCAGGATTTCACGGGTGGCACCACCAAGTAACCATTGCCGTAGCTTGGTGTGACCATATCCACCCATTACCAATAAATCCGCATCAATATCCAGGGCACGCTGTTTGAGTTTCTGGACGACAGTGGCACCGCCGCTTGCCAAAACATCAACCGTGATATCAACATCATAGCGGGACAAATGCGCAGCAAGATCACTTCCAGGATCCTGACCCACATCACTCTCA
>CAWUJF010000164.1:0-6716 GCA_963922405.1 uncultured Hyphomicrobiales bacterium
TATTGTTGATTGGCGGCTTCGTGGCCGTGAAATTTGTATTTTGATGTTTGAAGGCTGACATGCTGAACGCCCAAATTCCTGATTCACATTTGAAGATTTACCTGTTCGTCCTGTTCGGGATGTGTGCGGTCATATTGTCAGCTCTGGCATTTGAGCACATCGGTGGCTATCAGCCCTGTAAATTATGTCTGGAACAGCGTCAGCCCTGGTATTTTGGCATTCCGCTGATGATGGTGGCGAGCCTGTCTGTGTTTCTGAAATGGCCTCCGGTAGTGTCCCGAATCCTTTTGCTCGCCGTCGGCTTAGTGCTTGTGGTTTCGGTCTTTCTTGGTGTCCGGCATGCGGGTGTTGAATGGGACTGGTGGGAAGGACCCGGTGGTTGCGGTATCGTTGAAGGTGGGCTGGCAACCAGTACGGCAGACCTCCTTAACCAGCTTAACCAGACCGTGCCGCCATCCTGCGATGAATCGGCGTTACGCGTGCTCGGTCTTTCCTTTGCCGGATGGAATGCGCTGGTCAGTGCAATATTGGCTGCTGTGGCTCTGAGAACCGTCTTCAAGAGCTGATTTTTTTCGTTGGACGAACCAACAAGCGTAAACTCACTTCAAGCGACAGTAAATCCAATAGCCCGTTCCGCGAGGTCGCAAAACGGGTTCGCTTGAAAGCCGGCGGAAGCAGAAGTTCCTATGGCTCCAGTTCAGTGTCCCAATACAGAAAGTCCATCCAGCTCTCATGCAGATGATTGGGTGGGAACTTTCTACCGTTGCGATGCAAGTCTTCGACACTTGGAACGAACGGCTTTTGTCTTGGATACATGTTTATGTCTTTGGGCAGTTTGTTGCCCTTGCGCAAGTTGCAGGGGCTGCAGGCTGCGCAAACATTTTTCCAGCTTGTGATCCCACCCTTTGAACGCGGTATCACATGGTCAAACGTGAGGTCTGACTTTGAGCCGCAATACTGACATTCGAATTTATCGCGCAGGAACACGTTAAATCGAGTGAATGCAGGTGTGGAGCTGGGGCGAATGTAGTTCTTAAGGCTGACTACGCTTGGGAGCGGCATCTGGAAAGATGGGCTGCTAACTGCGAAATCGTATTCAGCAACAATGTTTACCCGGTCAAGAAACACTGCCTTGATGGCATCCTGCCATGACCAAAGTGATAGTGGATAGTAACTAAGCGGCCTGTAGTCCGCATTTAGAACCAGAGTAGGATGAGCTTCTGGTGATACTGCAATCGTCACTTATGCCTCCTGTTGGTGATTCGACAAGACGCTGCAACGTGAACATTGCAAGTAATTATGACAGGGCTGTAACGCCCATAAGACCTTAAATTGAAAGCAAAATCTCCTTGTTTCGTCTAATAAGTCTGTTTCGCGTCGGCACAAGTCAACGCTAATGCGATATTAACAAGTTAATTGCGGAGTTTCCATCGTCAATTAGAAAGCACGATTAATGGATCAACAGAAATCAAACGAAAACCAGGACCATGTACCGATTTCGAGCTAGTTCAGAGCGGTAGAGTTTCCTTGTTACCCTGTTTCAATTTGCTGTAATAGGTCCAGAAAAGACGTGCAGCAATGCCTCGCCAGGGGCTCCATTCAGCGGCAATTGTTCGGAGTTCTTTCTCGGTTGGCCGCTGATCGAGATTGGAAGCAACGCGAACACCTTCCTGAAGTGCAAGATCTCCAGCAGGGAAAATGTCCTGATGGCCCGCACAAAAGAGAAGATAAACCTCCGCGGTCCAGGGACCTATTCCTTTTAGGGCGGTTAGCTGAGACATGGCGTCTTCCGCCGGCAATATATGGAGATCATCAATTGCCAATTCTCCGGATACTATTGCATCTGCCAAGCCGGAGATAGCTTTTTGCTTTGCCCGGGAAAGGCCGATCTCTATCCATGCCGGTTCGCCTGCATCAAGAAACTGTTCTGCGGTCAGCGGATTTATGTGCTCGATAAATCTGGCATGAATTGCATCGGCGGAAGCCCGGGAAACCTGCTGGCCAATTATGATCCGGGAGAGCCCGTCAAACCCGCCTTTCTGTAACCTCAGCGGAAGTTTGCCTGCCACGTTTGCCGCAGGTTTCAAGTCCGGGTTTTCAGAGAGAAGTTCCTTGAGGCCATTGTCAATATCGCTCTGGGTCTTGATTTCGTGCATGGACAGGTCAGAATTTTCTGTTAGGTGTGGGAACTGATGATTCCTTTTGGTCAGCTGATGCTAGCCGCCATCGTTGAGGGGTTCAATGACCTTTGTACTACCGCAAACTCCGGGTGAGGCGCTCCTCATGCTGGTGCCAGCGATCACTTTGCTGATTGGTATCGTACATTTGTTGATGCCCCGGACTATTCTGAAATTGTATGGGCTTGAGCCAAAACCCGGCAAGCCGGATGCGATCGCCGAAATCCGTGCTTCCTATGGCGGTGTGCTGATCGCGGTTGGATTAGGCGCTTTGTTGTTTCAGGAACCGTTGGCGCTTCAACCGGGTCTCAATCATGTGTTGGCACTCGGATGGCTTCTGGCGTTTGTGGGTTATCTGTTTCAGATTATCTTTGATGGCGCGAGATCACGAGGTGTGGTGCTGCGCTTTCTGATTGCAGGTGCTCTCGGAATTTTAGGCTCGTGGTCTTCAGAGGTTGTGGATATCTATATGGGCATCCCGATTTATACAGCGGACATGATTTTCATGCTCGTGGCGTTGTTGACGACCCTTCTGGGAGCAGTGGCTTTTTTTGTTCCAGGTGTGATGCTCAAGTTGATACGCCTGCAGCCTGTCGAAAGTAACCCGGCTGCGAAGGGTGAGATCCGGGGGCTTCTTGCCGGATTCTTTCTTGCTATCGGGATCATCTATATAGCCGTGCCTTCGGCCAGACTGTTTGTGGGACTGGAGCTTGGGGCTGTGTGGATGTTAACAGCGGTGGGCAGGTTGGTGTCAGTTATCTTTGATCGGGCGAGTTCATTGTACAACTGGCTGGCGATCATATTTGAGTTCGCGGTGGGTGCTGTGCTGCTCGGGTTTATTTTCGGATATATCTGATTTAATGCCGCCTTGAACGCGGTTGAAAACGTTCTAAATTTTTGGCAAAGACTAATCAATTCGTTCAATGTTGCGATCAAAAGCAGATTATTTTGCTTCACCTTATTGCGAGTCGAAAAGGGCTGTGCTAGGTGAAGCGCGATTTAGGTGAGGGTGCAATTATTGCGTAAGTCGACCTAGATTAAAGAAGATCAATTTTATCAATGGGTTAAGTTCGCGGCTCCGCATCATCAACCTGTTGAAATCATGGCAGAAAAGAAAATTCAGTGGCAAATTCTGAATCAATGACCTCCGGAGTGACTGCGAGATATGCATCCGCACTGTTTGATCTGGCACTTTCGGAGAAAAAAATTCCTGCAGTTGAAAAAGATCTTGGTCGTTTTGATGCCCTAATGGAGGGTAGCGACGATTTGAAGCGCCTGGTTGTTTCACCGGTATTTTCAGCTGAAGATCAATTGCGTGCTGTCGACGCTGTTTTAACAAAAGCAAAAATTACCGGCCTGGTTGGAAATTTTGTCCGTGTGGTTGCCAAGAACCGCAGACTGTTTGCCATGCCCGGTATGCTGGCAGCATTTCGCAGACTGGTTGCAGAACATAAAGGGGAGGCCAGCGCTGATGTGACTGTTGCTACTGCCCTCACTGCAGCACAAACCAAAGAATTGAAAGCCGCACTTAAAAGTGTGGTTGGCAAAGACGTTGCTATTAACGCAACAGTTGACCCGTCGATACTCGGCGGAATGATCGTGAAAGTCGGATCAAAGCAGATTGATACATCTCTTAAAACCCGTCTTTCTTCACTAAAGCTTGCACTCAAAGAGGTCGGCTAACATGGATATTCGCGCAGCGGAAGTTTCCGCAATTCTTAAAGATCAAATCAAAAACTTCGGCAAAGAAGCTGAGGTATCAGAGGTAGGCCAGGTGCTTTCCGTCGGTGACGGTATTGCTCGTGTTTACGGTCTGGATAACGTGCAGGCTGGTGAGCTTGTGGAGTTTCCGGGCGGTATTGCCGGTATGGCTCTGAACCTTGAAGCTGACAACGTCGGTGTTGTTATCTTCGGTGATGACCGGGGCATCAAGGAAGGTGATACGGTTAAGCGTACAGGCGCTATCGTTGACGTTCCAGTGGGGCCAGAACTTCTCGGCCGCGTTGTGGATGCGCTTGGTAACCCGATTGATGGTAAAGGCCCAATCAAATCAAAAGCCCGTGCCCGTGTGGACGTTAAGGCGCCTGGCATCATGCCACGTAAGTCTGTGCACGAACCAATGGCAACAGGTCTGAAAGCGATTGACGCGCTTATCCCTGTGGGCCGTGGTCAGCGGGAACTGGTGATTGGTGACCGTCAGACAGGTAAGACAGCGATTATTCTGGATACATTCCTGAACCAGAAGCCTGCACATGATGCAAATCGTGAGAACGACAAGCTTTACTGCGTATATGTGGCGGTTGGCCAGAAGCGTTCAACAGTTGCCCAGTTCGTGAAAGTTCTGGAAGAGCGTGGCGCGCTTGAATATTCCATCATCGTTGCGGCTACCGCATCTGATGCGGCTCCAATGCAGTTCCTTGCACCGTTCGCAGGTTGTGCGATGGGTGAATACTTCCGTGACAACGGCATGCACGCTTTGATCGGATATGACGATCTGTCCAAGCAGGCTGTTGCTTATCGTCAGATGTCACTTCTGCTTCGTCGTCCACCAGGACGTGAGGCTTATCCGGGTGACGTTTTCTATCTGCACTCCCGTCTTCTTGAGCGTTCAGCTAAAATGAACGAAGACAATGGTGCTGGTTCTCTGACAGCGCTGCCGGTTATTGAAACTCAGGGTAACGACGTGTCAGCGTTTATTCCGACTAACGTGATTTCGATTACAGACGGTCAGATCTTCCTTGAAACCGACCTCTTCTTCCAGGGTATCCGCCCGGCTGTGAACGTGGGTCTGTCAGTTTCCCGTGTGGGATCTGCTGCTCAGGTTAAAGCGATGAAGCAGGTTGCCGGTTCCATTAAAGGTGAGTTGGCCCAGTATCGTGAAATGGCTGCGTTCGCGCAGTTCGGTTCTGACCTGGATGCTGCGACACAGCGCCTACTGAACCGTGGTTCCCGTTTGACTGAACTGCTGAAACAACCTCAGTTCTCTCCGCTTAAGACGGAAGAACAAGTGGCTGTTATCTTTGCAGGTGTGAACGGTTTCCTTGATGATCTGGAAATCAGCCAGGTTGGTCCATTCGAGCAAGGTCTGTTGACTTCATTGCGCAGTGATCATCAGGATCTCCTGAATGATATTGCTGAAAAGCAAGCGCTTGATGATGACCTTACAGAGAAGCTTAAATCTGCAATCGAAGCTTTCGCGAAATCCTTCGCGTAAGCCATATTGAGCTTTAACGGAGCACCGGAGAAGAAAACAGTATGGCAAGTCTTAAGGATCTGAGAAATCGCATCGCATCTGTGAAAGCGACACAGAAGATTACCAAAGCGATGCAGATGGTGGCGGCAGCCAAGTTGCGCAAGGCGCAGACTGCCGCTGAGGCTTCGCGTCCTTACTCAGAAAGAATGGCCAAGGTAATGGCCAATATTTCTTCTGTGATGGAAGGGCGTGATGGTGCGCCACCTTTGATGGTGGGTACCGGAAGCGACAACACTCATCTATTGGTGGTTGCAACAGCAGAGCGCGGATTGTGCGGTGGTTTCAATTCCTCAATCGCAAGATTGGCACGGGATCATGCACGCGAATTGATCGGTGCCGGCAAGCAAGTGAAAATCCTTTGCGTTGGCAAAAAGGGTTTTGATGCGCTGAAGATGGAGTTTTCTTCCATCCTGCTTGAGCCAATCACCTTCCGTGAAGTGAAACAGATCAGCTTCAATGAAGCTACCACTGTGAGCAGCATGGTTCTGGATATGTTTGAAGGCGGAGACTTTGATGTTTGTACGCTGTATTACTCAGAGTTCCAGTCTGTGATCAGCCAGATCCCAACCGCTCAGCAGTTGATCCCAGCGAGTGCCGCTTCGTCTGATGACGAAGAGAGTGCAGGCGAAGACAACGTATCTTACGAGTACGAGCCGGATGAGGAAGAGATCCTGAAAGATCTTCTGCCGCGTAACATTTCCATTCAGATTTTCCGTGCATTGCTTGAAAATGCAGCATCCGAACAGGGTGCCCGGATGTCTGCCATGGATAATGCAACCCGGAACGCTGGTGAAATGATTGACAAGTTGACGCTAAGCTTCAACCGTCAACGCCAGGCACAGATTACAAAAGAATTGATTGAAATTATCTCGGGCGCAGAAGCGCTTTAACGTTGGAGAGTATATGATGGCTAAAGCAGCAGCTACCACAGCAAAAAAGGCACCTGCCAAGCGTGCCCCCGCCAAGAAAGCGTCTGCCAGTAAGAGTGCAGCAGCTGGTATGACCGGCAAGGTCGCTCAGGTTATCGGTGCGGTTGTTGACGTGCAGTTCGACAATCACCTACCTGAAATCCTGAACTCACTGGAAACCGAGAACAACGGTCAGCGTCTTGTTCTTGAGGTTGCACAGCACCTTGGTGAGAACACAGTTCGTACCATCGCGATGGACTCCTCTGAAGGTCTTGTTCGCGGTCAGGAAGTGGTTGATACAGGTCAACCTATTCAGGTTCCAGTTGGTGTTGAGACACTTGGCCGGATCATGAATGTGATTGGTGAGCCTGTTGATGA
>CAWUJF010000165.1:0-6692 GCA_963922405.1 uncultured Hyphomicrobiales bacterium
CCAACCCGCGCGGCAGGTGCCACATCACAACCGCCCATGCATGGTGCTCGCATGATCCGGATCTTGTCGCGGTCTGCGCCCGCTTCCAATTCTGAAATGAGAGTTTCTGCTCCCGCCATCATGCATGAAAGAGAATCACACACCCGAATTGTTACGGGTGCAGGAACCTCTTCATTTTCCTTGACGATATCGAAGTGATCGTAAAAGGAAGCAACCTCATAAACTTCCGCCATGGAAATCTTCATGGTCTCTGCAAGTGCACGCAGATGCTTGGCTTCCAGGCAATTGTACTTGTCCTGGATCAGGTGCAAGTACTCTATCAAGAGATCGCGTTTTCTTTCACCCTCACCGATCAGAGCATTCACTTCAGCAAGCGCCTGCTCATCCAGTCGACGACCTTTAGTATGATGCGACTTGCGTCTCGGCTCATCCGGCGAAAAATGCTTGTTCATAACTACTCACATTCCACATTTGATGTCTTCGATAATTTTGCGCATTTTCCAGCTTCCTGTAAATGCGCAAGTCACTCAATAGGTTTTAGAAGAGACCTTGTACGTCTCCGTTCTCATCGAGCATGATTGCTTCTGCTGATGGAACTTTCGGAAGACCTGGCATTGTCATGATCTCACCGCAGATCACCACAACAAACCCGGCACCAGCTGACAGTCGCACTTCCCTCACCGGGAGCGAGTGCCCAGTAGGCGCACCACGAAGGTTCGGATCTGTTGAGAATGAGTACTGTGTCTTTGCCATACAGACCGGAAGGTCGCCATAACCCTGATCTTCCCACTGTTTAAGTTGGTCGCGGATTTTCTTGTCCGCCAGAACTTCATCAGCACGATAGATGCGCTTGGCGATTGTTTCGATCTTTTCAAACAACGGCATCTCAGCAGGGTAAAGCGGCGCGTACTGGGCTGTATCGCCTTCAATCATATCAACTACTGCATTTGCGAGATCTTCAGTTCCTTTTGAACCGTGTGCCCAGTGCTTACAAAGAATAGCTTCTGCACCCTGTGTGGCTACGTAGTCCTTTACTGCTTGCACTTCTGCGTCGGTGTCAGAAACGAAGTGGTTTATTGCGACCACTGCCGGCACGCCAAACTGTTTGATGTTTTCAATGTGTCTGCCGAGGTTTGCGCAACCTTTTTGTACTGCCTCAACATTTTCTGCGTTCAGGTCAGCTTTAGCAACACCACCATTCATCTTCATCGCTCGCACTGTTGCAACGATAACGACTGCGCTTGGGGCGATACCGGCTTTACGGCATTTGATGTTTAGGAATTTCTCGGCACCCAAATCTGCGCCGAAACCTGCTTCGGTCACCACATAGTCAGCGAGTTTGAGAGCAGTTTTGGTAGCAATCACTGAGTTACAACCATGCGCGATGTTTGCGAATGGGCCGCCATGTACAAACGCAGGGTTGTTTTCCAATGTTTGTACCAGGTTTGGCTGCATCGCCTGCTGCAGTAGAACTGTCATTGCGCCGTCCGCCTTGATATCGCGTGCGTACACCGGTGAACGGTCACGACGATAAGCAACAATGATGTTACCCAAGCGGGTTTTCAGATCATCCAGATCATTTGCAAGGCAGAGAATGGCCATAACTTCAGAAGCAACGGTAATGTCAAAACCTGCTTCGCGCGGGAAGCCGTTTGCCACACCACCCAAAGAAGCGGTAATCTGACGTAGTGCGCGATCGTTCATATCCATCACACGGCGCCAAGCGACACGTCTGATATCAATCTCAAGCTCATTTCCCCAATAGATGTGATTGTCAATCATTGCTGACAGCAGGTTATGAGCGGAAGTGATTGCGTGAAAGTCACCGGTGAAATGCAGGTTCATTTCTTCCATTGGCACAACCTGAGCATAGCCACCACCTGCAGCGCCACCCTTCATACCAAAACAAGGCCCCAGAGAAGCCTCTCGAATACAAATGGCTGCTTTTTTGCCAATGGCGTTCAGTCCATCACCAAGACCAACGGTTGTGGTTGTCTTCCCCTCACCTGCCGGTGTTGGATTGATGGCAGTAACCAGAATGAGCTTTCCGTCCGTATTGCCTTGGACTGACTTAATGAAGTTCTCGGAAACCTTTGCCTTGTCATGGCCAAATGGCAAAAGGTCTTCAGAAGGGATGTCCAGCTTAGCTCCGATTTCCTGAATCGGTTTCTTGTTAGCTTCGCGGGCAATTTCGATATCAGATTTCACGCTCATTCGACTCTCCAATTGATCTTATCGTGCATCTTGTTTTTGAAGATTTGTTGGAAAGCGCCTGCTTGCGACTTACTGAATGCACAAGCGGCAAGGAACGTCCCTCGCCAGCAATTCCTCCCGGGAACCCTGTCCGGTAAAACATATCTCTAACATGTTGTGAAAAAGGCACAAGCCCCTTTTCGCCGCTTGGCGTCGCAAACGATTTAGCCTGTACTAGTGGTTAAAAGGTTTCTATGAAGAAAATGATCACAAAAAGGAGGTTGATATGTCCATACCGGAGCACATGAAAGCGGTTGAAATCAAAACCCCGGGAGGCCCGGAAGTCTTGGAACTCTGCGACAGAAAGGTGCCAGAAATCAGCCAAAATGAAGTGCTGGTAAAGGTCGCGATTGCAGGTGTAAACCGACCGGATTGTCTTCAACGTATGGGCGGGTATCCTCCTCCTCCAGGAGCATCGGATATTCCCGGTCTGGAAGTGGCAGGTGAGATTGTGGCAACTGGCACCATGGTCAACGACGAATATCTTGGGAAAAAGGTAATGGCTCTCGTTCCTGGTGGTGGCTATGCCGAATACGTGAATGTAGATGTATCCAATACTCTGACTATTCCAACCGGCATATCCATGGAAGAAGCAGGTTCCATACCGGAAACGTTTTTCACTGTATGGCATAACGTGTTTCAACGCGGCCAGCTTAAAGAAGGTGAAACCTTTCTCGTCCATGGCGGAACGAGCGGTATCGGCACGACGGCAATTCAACTGGCGAAATCGAGGGGAGCCAAAGTTATCGCGACAGCAGGGAGTGAAGCAAAGTGCGCGGCCTGTCTGGAATTGGGTGCAGACTTTGCCATCAACTACAAAGAAGAGGTTTTTGAAGAACGGACCAAAGACATCACAGAAGGCAAAGGTATTGATGTGATTCTCGACATGGTGGGTGGTGAATATACCGGACGGAACTACAAGGCGGCAGCGATGGATGGGCGCATTGTGCAGATCGCATTTCTGGGTGGACCTAAAGCAGAGACCAATTTTCTGCCAATCATGCTCAAGAGGCTTACTCATACTGGCTCAACACTTCGTGCCCGGTCCATTGAATTTAAGGCACAGATAGCATCCGAATTGCAGGAGTTCGTGTGGCCTCTAATCGCAAGCGGAACTGTAAAACCGGTCATGGACAGTGGGTATTCACTGGCGGATGCGTCTTCTGCCCATGCGCGCATGGAGTCGAGCGATCATATCGGCAAGATTTATCTGACGGTCTGACAGGTTTCAGACACAAAAAAGCCCACCAAAACTGGTGGGCTTAAAATGCACATTGATAAAAAATTATGCGTTAACAGCATCCTTAAGAGCTTTACCTGCCTTAAACTTTGGTGCCTTTGACGCAGCCACCTGAACAGTTTCGCCAGTCCTTGGATTACGTGCAGTTGTAGCCTTACGATGAGCAACTGCAAAATTCCCAAACCCCAAGATGCGAACTTCATCACCAGCACATAGCGCATCAGTAACTGTTGCAAGCACTGCATCAACAGCTTCCCCGGCTTGCGTTTTGTTCATGTCACACTTGTCCGCCACTGAGGCAATCAGCTCGTTCTTATTCATAATATTATCCTTCCAATATAAGGTGTTATCGACTCATTCAGCCTGCGCACATATTCTTATTTTCGCATAAATTACACAATAGAAAATCGCTTCAAAATGGCTGTTATTAAGGGTTTTAGCGTTTTTTGAGACCGTTTTTCACCCGTATTGTGACAAAATGACAAAAAATCCCAAAAATAAGCCCATGATGTGCGAATCAGACAACATCACGGGCTTATTTGAATTTATTGATCTGGAAGGGGGAACCCTGTCTAGTGAGCCACGTTCCCCAGACCATCATCTGAACTTTTTCCCATCAATTCCTGACGTGCTCGTTCAGCATCCTCAGGGGTCCATTCAATTGCTTTGGGCATGGAGGTCAGTGCGTGTTCCAGCACTTCATCCATCCCGGTTACGGGAACGATTTCCAGACCGTTTTTCACGTTGTCCGGAATGTCCGGCAGATCCTTGGCATTTTCTTCAGGTATCAGAACCTTGGTAATGCCACCTCTCAGTGCAGCCAGAAGTTTTTCCTTCAGACCACCAATCGGCAGAACCCGGCCACGAAGTGTGACTTCACCAGTCATCGCAATATTTGCTCTCACAGGAATTCCGGTCATGACAGACACAATGGATGTGGCCATGCCAATACCTGCGGAAGGACCATCTTTTGGTGTGGCACCTTCAGGCACGTGGACGTGGATGTCCATGCGATCAAATGACGGTGGCTCAATGCCAAAGTCCACTGATCTGGATCTCACATAGGATGCTGCTGCAGAAATTGATTCCTTCATCACATCCTTCAGGTTCCCAGTAACGGTCATCTTACCCTTACCCGGCATGGATACACCTTCAATGGTAAGCAACTCGCCACCGACCTCTGTCCAGGCAAGTCCAGTTACAACGCCAACCTGATCTTCTTTCTCAGCCTCACCATGCCTGAATTTCGGGATACCGAGGAATTCATCAACATTTTTCGGTGTGACTTTGATAACCTTACGATTACCCTTCATGATCTCTGTCACAGCCTTACGGGCGAGTTTGGACAGTTCTCTTTCCAGGTTACGAACACCAGCTTCGCGGGTATAAGTCTGAATCACGCTGCGAACTGCCTCGTCAGACACTGAAAATTCCTTGGGTTGCAGCGCATGATCCTTGATTGCCTTCGGCAACAAGTGGCGTTTCGCAATCTCCAGTTTTTCGTCTTCCGTGTAACCGGCAATACGGATGATTTCCATACGGTCCATCAATGGACCTGGAATGTTCAATGTATTGGCTGTGGTCACAAACATCACGTTGGACAGGTCATAGTCCACTTCCAGATAGTGGTCCGCGAAAGTGTTGTTCTGTTCAGGATCAAGCACCTCCAATAGCGCTGATGATGGATCACCGCGGAAGTCCATACCCATTTTGTCAATCTCATCCAGCAAGAATAGCGGGTTTGCTTTCTTTGCTTTTTTCATGGACTGGATCACCTTACCCGGCATGGAACCGATATAGGTACGTCTGTGACCACGGATTTCGGCCTCATCGCGAACGCCACCCAATGCCATGCGAACGAATTCCCGGCCGGTCGCCTTCGCGATAGACTTGCCAAGTGAGGTTTTACCAACACCTGGAGGGCCTACGAGACAAAGGATTGGACCTTTGATCTTTTTCGCACGCGCTTGAACAGCAAGATACTCGATGATGCGTTCTTTGACTTTCTCAAGCCCATAGTGATCCGTATCCAAAATATCCTGAGCCTTGTGAAGGTCCGTTTTGACGGAAGAGCGCTTACCCCACGGGATACCAAGCAACCAGTCAAGGTAATTGCGGACCACGGTTGCTTCCGCAGACATCGGGCTCATTTGCTTCAGCTTTTTGAATTCAGCGTTTGCCTTTTCTTTGGCTTCTTTGGAGAGCTTGGTCTTCTCGATGCGTTGCTCGATTTCCTGCAACTCATCCTTTCCGTCTTCTCCCTCACCGAGTTCCTTCTGAATGGCTTTCATTTGTTCATTCAGATAGTATTCGCGTTGAGTTTTCTCCATTTGGCGTTTCACGCGACCACGGATACGTTTTTCGACCTGAAGAACAGAAACCTCACTCTCCATCATGCCGATAACGTGCTCAAGACGTTCTTTAACGCTGAAAATTCCAAGAATCTCCTGCTTATCGGCAATTTTCACGGCCAGATGTGAAGCGACGGTGTCCGCCAGTTTCGAGTATTCATCGATCTGGCTAACAGAACTCACCACTTCAGGAGAGACTTTTTTGTTTAATTTGACGTAGTTCTCAAAGTCACTGATTACAGAACGGGCCAGAGCTTCGATTTCAACCGGATCATCATCCTGGTCTTCAAGAATGTCAGCAACAGCCTCGAAATACTCTGTGCGTCCTGTGAATTTGCGCACACGAGCCCTGGAAACGCCTTCCACAAGAACTTTTACAGTACCGTCAGGCAATTTCAGCAATTGCAATACAGATGCCAGTGTTCCGATCTCATACAGAGATTCTGGTGTTGGATCATCTTCACCGGCATTTCTTTGCGTAAACAATAAGACCTGGCGATCGGTATTCATAACCTCTTCAAGAGCTGCAATCGACTTTTCCCGGCCCACAAATAGGGGCACGATCATGTGCGGGAAAACAACGATGTCACGCAGTGGCAGCAATGGAAGTACATCACCAGCGCCAAACTCAATATCGCCTTTGGTATCTATGCTCATAGACAATTCCTTTCATGCAGGATTCTCCTGCGAATCTATGACCCAGTGTAAACCCAATTGCCAATGCCGAACACCGTTTTTGGGATTTATGCCTAATTATCCAGAACCTGGGGAAAACCAGGTATAGGACCGGCATCAAGGTCACTAATTTTTGCTACGAACTATTTGGGATTGTGTGGTTGCGAATTCAA
>CAWUJF010000166.1:0-6690 GCA_963922405.1 uncultured Hyphomicrobiales bacterium
GTGCATTTGATGATCAGGAACCTTTCCATCTTGTGCAAATAGATGCACATCTGGATTTTGTGGATGTTCGTCACGGCGTCCGATATGGACACGGAAATCCGATGCGCCGTGCTGCAGAGAAAGACTATGTAACTGGCCTCTCCCAAATTGGTATCCGCAACGTTTCTTCCACCGCCCGCGAAGGGTATGAAGATGCACGGAAAATGGGATCAGATATTTTGTCTGTCAGACAGTTTCGAAAACTAGGGGTAGAATCTGTACTAGGACGTGTTCCGCAGGGTGAGAGATACTATGTCACGATAGATATCGACGGTTTTGACCCATCAATTGCTCCGGGAACAGGAACACCAAGCCATGGCGGATTCCTGTACTATGAAGTGTTGGAATTACTTCAAGGATTGACCAAACAAGGCCAGGTTGTGGGTATTGATTTGGTTGAAGTTGCCCCGGATTATGATCAAACTGGATCCACCTCGTTTCTCGCAGCGCAAATCTTGTTGAATTTCCTTGGATTCATCTTTCACGAACGTGAACTGCGTTAACCTTGGTTTCACTCCTGTTCAAAATTGAGACTTTTCGATTGACGCTCAGTTCAGAGCGTGGTTTTGTGCACATTGGAGAGGATGCATCAAGACCGGAATTGGCGGATGCACAGGGAGTTGAGTAAAACCATATGGTTGATGGGAAGTCGGCAACACACGAATCCTACGTTCGTTTCGAAAATGTTCAAAAAAGTTATGACGGTGAAATTCTTGTCGTCAAAAATCTGAATCTTGACATCAGGAAAGGTGAATTCGTCACTATGCTGGGGCCATCTGGGTCCGGCAAGACAACTTGCCTGATGATGCTGGCTGGATTTGAACCTGCCACACACGGGGAGATATTCCTTAATAACAGGCCAATTAACATGGTGCCGCCTAACAAGCGTGGCATCGGGATGGTGTTTCAGAATTATGCTTTGTTCCCGCATATGTCGGTCGCTGAGAATCTAGCATTTCCGCTACAGGTTCGCGCATTGAGCAAGGCAGAACAGGAAGAAAAAGTAAAACGTGTCCTGGAAATGGTGGAACTTCCACAAATGGGAGGGCGCCGTCCAGCACAACTTTCAGGCGGACAGCAGCAACGTATCGCCGTGGCTCGTGCACTTGTATTCGAACCGGATCTCGTTCTGATGGACGAACCTCTGGGTGCATTGGACAAGCAATTGCGAGAGCAAATGCAATACGAAATCAAGCACATACATGAGAATTTGGGTGTGACCGTTGTTTACGTTACCCACGACCAGACGGAAGCTCTGACCATGTCGGACAGGGTAGCTGTATTTGAAGACGGAGTAATCCAACAACTTTCATCACCGGAAAGCCTGTATGAAAACCCGCAGAACTCATTTGTGGCTCAGTTCATCGGCGAAAACAACAAGCTCAATGGTAAAGTCGAGGAAATTTCAAACGACATCTGCCAGGTGCGTCTGGATGATGGCGCTGTCATCAATGCTCAACGGGTAAATGTAAACGCTGTTGGGGACCGCACAACCTTGTCACTCAGGCCAGAACGTGTTGAACTGGATCCGCCAAATTCAATGAAAAATGTGATAGAAGGTCGCATTGAGGAATTGATTTATTTAGGCGACCATATTCGCGTCCGCATGAATGTTGCTGGAAATGATGAGTTTATCGTCAAAGTCCGCAACCGTGGCGACCGTAAACCGCTTGCAGAAGGTGAAACAAAAAACATCGGATGGGCGAGTGAAGATTGCAAGGCACTGGACCTTGTACATTAGTCTTTGAATTCGTTTGCAGGGAAAAAGCTCGTTACTGAACTGTAAACCGAACGCAAAGGCTAACAGAATGCGTATCAGAGAATACTACTTCATTGATACGTGAATTTATGCACCGGACAATTTCGGGCATAGCACAAATGGGAGAAGAGTAATGAAACTTACTAAACTACTTGCAGGCACAGCTATCAGCCTTGCTATTGGCCTTGGCGCAGTATCCGCCAATGCTAAAGAGCTGACTGTTGTGTCCTGGGGCGGTGCTTACACCAAGTCCCAGGTTGAGGCTTATCATAAGCCTTTTATTGCCAAAACCGGAGCTAAGATCAATTCAGAGGACTACAACGGTGGTATCGCTGAAATCAAGGCACAGGTGGAAGCAGGAAACGTGACATGGGATATCGTTGACGTGGAACTGTCAGACGCTATTCGCGCATGTGACGAAGGTCTACTTGAAACAATCGACCACTCAACTCTGCCTGCTGGTGCTGACGGCACACCTGCAACTGAGGACTTTATCGAGGGCACACTGTATGACTGCGCTGTTGCAAACATCGTATGGTCAACAATCTTTGCCTATGACAGCTCAAAAATTGCTGATGGTCCAAAAACAATGGCTGACTTCTTTGACCTGGAAAAATTCCCAGGCAAGCGTGGCCTGCGTAAAGGTCCAAAAGTGAACCTCGAATTTGCTCTGATCGCTGATGGCGTACCAGCTGCTGATGTTTACAAGGTTCTTGAAACAGACGAAGGCGTAGACCGCGCGTTCAAAAAGCTAGACTCCATCAAAGACTCTGTTGTTTGGTGGGAAGCTGGTGCTCAGCCTCCACAGCTTCTTGCTGACGGTGAAGTAGCACTTACAACTGCATACAACGGTCGTATCTTCAACGCTGTTGCGGGTGAAGGCAAGCCATTCGAAATCGTATGGGACGGTCAGGTTTGGGATTTGGACCTTTGGGTGATTCCAAAAGGTGCAAAGAACAAAGAAACAGCTCTTGAGTTCCTGAAATTCTCAACAGCTACAGAGCAGCTTGCTAAACAGGCATCATGGATTTCCTATGGTCCTGCACGTAAGTCTTCTGCACCAATGGTCGGTAAATATCACAATGCTGATATCGACATGGGCCCGCAGATGCCTACTGCTCCAAACAACCTTACAAACGCTGTGCAGAACAACTTCGAGTTCTGGGCTGACAATTCTGATCAGCTGACAGAGCGTTTCAATGCTTGGTTGGCTAACTAAGTTATCAAAATTCGAGAAGCGGTGGCAATCTCCACCGCTTCTCATCCTAACAAAGGCATGAAAAAGGCCGTCAACAAGTTGGACAGGGACACCAAGTGATGACTGATGCAACGGCACCGCAGTCCGGGGAAATGCTGGTAGCCTATGATGGCACCCCACTAAAGCAACAGCTTGCTAAAACAACTCGCAGGCTACGCTTCAACGCATTCATGCTGACTTTACCCTTAGTTGCATTTTTGATGGTGGCGTTTGTTTTACCCATCGGAGACATGCTCGTACGCTCATTTTACAACCCCACCGGTTCCGCTGTAGTCCCAAATTTTGCTGAAGTTATTAAAGACTGGGATGGAGAATCCGATTTCCCTCCAGAAGAAGTTTTCAAGGTCTTTGTGGAAGATCTGGCGCTTGCCAGGAAAAACCGCGAAGTGGGAAAAACAGTTGGTAACCTTGCCACACGCGTAAATTATGAAATTCCCGGCTCTCGCAGTCTGTTTACAAAGACCGCTAGAAGAGTGGGAAAAATCGAAGAGGGTCCATATAAAGAGGCGCTCTTTGAGATTGATAAAAAGTGGGACAATCCCGCACTCTGGAAAACTTTGAAGCGAGTCACGCAGGACTACACAATCTCGTTCTATCTGGCAGCTACCGATAGGAAGTTTGATGACAACGGTTCCATAGTACAGGCCGACGAACTCTACCGGATTTATTTACCGATTTTATGGAAAACCATTTGGCTTTCCGGCCTTATAACCTTCTTATGTTTTATCATCGCCTATCCGGTATCCTATCTGCTTTCGACGTTACCCATGCGCACATCAAATCTGCTCATGATCTTGGTTCTATTGCCGTTCTGGACATCCTTGCTGGTTCGAACGTCGGCCTGGATAGCCATGCTTCAGAAGGAAGGCATAATAAATAACATACTTGTCTATCTAGGGTTCATTGGTGACGAACACCGAATACAGATGATCTACAATGCCACAGGTACCGTGATCTCAATGGTGCACATATTGCTGCCATTTATGATACTACCGCTTTATTCGGTAATGAAGACAATTCCACCAAGCTATATGCGTGCTGCTAAATCTATGGGCGCTTCTAACTTCCTTGCGTTCCGCCGGGTGTATTTCCCACAAACCATCCCAGGTATTGCAGCGGGTACACTACTCGTATTCATTCTAGCGATCGGCTACTACATCACGCCAGCACTGGTGGGGGGTAACGACGGTCTTCTGATATCCAACCTGATTGCCAATCACATCCAAAAAACACTTAACTGGTCTCTGGGTGCAGCGTTGGGAGCCATTCTGCTTGCTGTGGTTCTGGCCATGTATTGGATTTACAACAAGCTTGTCGGTGTCGACAATTTGAAATTTGGTTAGGAATTTTAGATGACAATCACCGAAAAAATAAAAGCCCCAGGTTTTGCTGCCCTTGTCATCGCGACCCTGATTTTCGCCGCTTTCACTCAGTCAGGCGCGGGAACAGTGGGCTTTTTCATCATTTTTGGCATACCCTATTTTGCCATGAACCCGCTTCCAGCTTATGCCTCCACCGGTGAGAAGATTGGAAAATACGCGTTCCTGGCTGTTTGCACCGTTATTTTCATTTTTCTAATTCTGCCGATTCTTGTCATCATTCCTCTTTCCTTCAATGCGGAACCCTATTTCAGCTTCACTGAAGGTATGATGGCCCTGGACCCGGATGCGTATTCGTTTAGGTGGTATGCAGACATATTCCTGTTTGGCATGGCAGCACCTGATGCCACCGAGGGTTGGTGGACAGATATGTGGAACAACGCCACCTGGATACGCGCTTTCAGGAACTCGTTCTTCCTGGCAATCGTGTCCACATTGCTGGCAACTTGCTTAGGCACTTTAGCAGCTTTGGGCCTATCAAGACCCGAGATGCCCTACAGAACGCTTATTACCAGTCTGTTGATCTCACCCATGATCGTGCCTCTGGTGATTACTGCGACCGGCATGTTCTTCTTTTACGGTGGTACTCTGAAAGGTGTGATCCCGTTTTACCCGGATGGTCTGGCCAAAACCTACCTTGGTCTAGTCTTGGCCCATGCCACACTTGGCGTGCCTTTTGTAATCATCACAGTAACAGCGACGCTCAGCGGATTTGACCGCTCACTGATCCGTGCATCACAGGGATTGGGCGCTAATAACACGACTACATTCTTCAAAGTAATCATGCCGCTCATTTTGCCTGGTATGATATCGGGTGCGCTGTTCGCCTTCATCACATCACTTGATGAAGTGGTGGCTGTCATATTCATGGCAGATGTTGATCAACGCACAATCCCTCGACAAATGTTCTCCGGCCTGCGGGAACAGATCAGCCCGACAATCCTCGCTGTGGCAACGATACTGGTTCTGATGTCAATCGCATTGCTCACAACCGTGGAATTGCTTCGCAGACGCTCCGAAAGACTTAGGGGGATGTCACCGGGCTAATGGACGATCTTGAAGGGGCGATTGAGAAATTCCGGTTTCTGCTCGAACAGGCTGAAAATGTCGTCATCCTCACCGGCGCAGGAATTTCCACCGAGTCCGGTGTCCCTGATTTTCGTTCTCCAGGTGGTTTGTGGGAACAATTCCGAATAGTCCAGTATGATGAATACGTTCTCAGTGAAGACGCCCGTATCGAAGATTGGCATCGCAGATTCTACATGAAAGACCAGATCGGCGAAGTTGAACCCAATGTGGGTCATGTTAAAATTGCTGAGTGGATGCAGTCAGGCAAGTGTTCATGTCTGATCACGCAGAATGTGGATGGCCTTCATCACCGCGCGGGTGCGATCTCGGAAAAAACGATCGAGATCCACGGAAATGCAACCACAGCATCCTGCATTGACTGTGGTCAGGACCTGGAAATAGAGACATGCCGCTCAATCTTTGAAGATACGGGCAAGAGCCCAAAATGCCAATCATGCAATGGATTGGTGAAAGCAGATATCGTGATGTTTGGTGAAAAAATGCCTATCGATAAAACCAGACGAGCGTTTGAAGCTGCAGAAAAAGCCGATCTTTTCATCGCCATTGGCACATCTCTAGTTGTAAATCCTGCTGCAGGCCTTCCACTGCACGCGAAACACAATGGCTCAAAATTCGCCATTCTCAATCGCGATCCAACAGGACTGGATGACTTTGCCGATTGCGTGGTAAATGCTGGAATTGGCGATGTAATCGGCCGCCTGTAATTGTCTAAGTATTCCAGCTCATCTTATTTGATATTTCCATAGCCAGATCAATCACGGATCGCCCATCGGTCTCCACAACGAAATCAAATGGAGCAGACAGTTTCAGTATGCGTGATAGTTCCAACGATCGCTTTTCATGACGCATATATCCAGATCCGATTTCACGTTTCCTTACTCTCTCCATGAGAGTTTCATCTGACCCTCGAAGTTGGCAAAGGGTGGGAACTGAATCGGGAACAGCAGAAACAATCTCACTTAAATCGGTGGTCTTCTCAATGACTCTGGGTATTATCAGATTTCTCGAACCAGCGTTTCGGCAGTTCCCCCATATTGCTGACAGGTTCTGTATTGCCAGCCTATCGCCAAAACGATCGTCGCTGGGCCTGGGATAGGTTTCCGCTAACACATCAAGATCAAGTAAAGTATGAGAAACGCCCTCCTCTACTAGTAGATTACTGATTT
>CAWUJF010000167.1:0-6638 GCA_963922405.1 uncultured Hyphomicrobiales bacterium
ACGCACAAGTTTTGCGCCACGATGCCGGCAAACATTGTGAAAGGCCCGAACAGTCCCGTCCTTGTCACGGGTGAGAAATAAAGGCGCACCACCGACTTCAATGGGTTTTATATCACCTGTGTTCGGTATCTCCGCTTCAGCACCTGCAAAGACCCAGGACCTGCGGAACACACGTTCTTGCTCCAGCTCCAGCCATTCCTGTGACCAATAGGCCGAATTTGGCAGGCCGGATGCTTCTTCAATCGGTGCAAAGGCCTGATCGTAGCCCTCCTCTCCCAGGATGGATTTCGCACGATCCACAAAATTCATATCCGCAGCTTTAGCATCCATGAGCACCTCCCTCGGTCACCACTGCAAATTTGGTATATACGTGGGGAAAAGTTGGTGTCATATTTCTCCGGCTGTCAAGAAATTTTCAAGTGATCCCGGGCAGCAATCAGTACTCAAAGGGGCAATTGAAATCCAATGACTGAATTCTCAAAGTTGTTTTCGCCAATTCAGTTGGGTTCAACCCGGGTCAAGAACCGCATCTTCAATCCGCCGCACGGAACTACCTTGGGCCACCACGGTCAGGTCACAGACGAGTTGATTGCCTATCACGAAACCCGGGCCAAAGGTGGCGTGGGCATGATTGTGATCGAGGGCATGACCTTCCATGAAACCTACGACTACAAAGATGCATTTTTATACGCCGGTGACGATGCAGTTATTTCCGGCCTCGAACGACTACACAAGGCGTGCCAGTCTCACGACGTACCTGTACTCGGCCAATTGTTTCATGCAGGACGCGCAGTACGGTTAAGTCGCGATGGTTCAAAACCCCTTTCCTACTCTGCCTCCAGTGTGGCGGATGAGCGTTATCGTACCATTCCCGTCGAAATGCCAAACGCCATGGTCTGGGAGATCATTGAGGGATATGTTGATGCAGCTGGCCGAATTGCCGACGCTGGTCTTGATGGCGTGGAAATCCTGTGCGGCTTCGGTTACCTGATCTCGCAATTTCTAAATCCCCACACCAATCAACGCGAGGATGAGTTCGGTGGTTCGAAGGAACATAGAAGCCGTTTCCTGAAAGAGATACTCCAACGCTGCCGAAGCCGCCTCGGGACTGAGAAAACACTGGGGATCCGGATTTCAATTTCTGAGCTAACCAGCACCAGTATTGAACCTGAAGAAATGCTGGAGATCTGTCAGTCGATCGATAATGAGGGCCTGGTTGACTATTTTTCCGTGATCTCGGGTTCTTCAGCGGCGCCGGAAGGTTGGATCAAAGTCTTCCCGCCAATGGCAATCGAGCCGGGATTTGTATCCGCAGACGCAGCCAAGCTGAAGAAAACGGTCAAAGCACCTGTGTTGGTGACCGGCCGCATCAATCAACCGCAGATTGCTGAACAGATCCTGTCCGACGGTCATGCCGATATGATCGGAATGGCAAGGGGTTTGATTGCTGATCCGGAATTGCCGAAAAAAGCACGCGCTGGTCTGACAGATGATATCCGCGCTTGCGTAGGCTGTAATCAGGCTTGCGTCGGTCACCGCCTTGCCCATTTCCCCGTCTCCTGCATCCAGCATCCGGTCACCGGGCGCGAGTTGGAATTGGGAACCATAACGCCTGCCAAGGCACCGCTGAATGTGATGATAGTGGGTGGCGGCCCGGCAGGCATGAAGGCAGCAGCAATCGCTGCACAACGCGGTCATTCCGTTTCTCTATATGAAAAATCAGGCCGGCTCGGCGGCCAGGTCAATCTGGCTCAAGCATTGCCCGGACGGGCTGAGATTGGTGGTGTGATCACCAATCTGAAGCGCGAACTGGAAATTGAAAATGTCCAGGTCCACCTGAAAACGGAAGCGACCGCAGAGCTCATCAGGACCAAGGCACCGGATGCAATAATCATGGCAAGCGGTGCAAGCGCACAGATCCCGCAAGCAGAAATCGATGATGCCCATGTGGTAGATCACTGGTCAGTAATTGAAGGAAAGGCAAATGTGGGTGCCCGGGTCGTGGTAGCAGACTGGGCCTGCGACTGGTCAGGACTGGGGATTGCCGAACAACTAGCGCGCAATGGTTGCCAGGTGCAGTTAGCTTCCGGCGGCACGGTTGCAGGTGAGTCAATCCAGGGCATCGTACGCGATCACTGGATCGGCGAACTTCACAAACTTGGTGTCAAAATGATCCCTTTTGCCCGGTTTGTCGGTGCGGATGATGACACCGCCTATTTCCAGCACATGATCAGCGGCGAACCGATCATATTTGATGAAACAGATACGGTCGTTACCTGCTACGCTCCAAAGTCCGAGACCCCTCTCCTACGTAGCTTGGAAGAATTTCAGGATAGAATAATCACCATCGGCGATGCCCTGACCCCCCGCACAATCGAAGAAGCTGTTCTCGAAGGTTTCCGGGCTGCGATGGATATTTGACATAAAGGAATTCCAATCACCTTTTGACTTGCGAATACAAATATGCGATGTGCACGCCCATGACTAATATGAAACTAACCCTTGCTGCGATTGTTTGCCAATCAGAAGTGTTTGGCAACGGCTTGAATCTCCGGGATTTGAGAACGCGGCGGTGTGTTTTGTAGAATAGAATATTCACATATTCAAAACTGACCAGGCCGCTTCCATCCGAAGCGGCTTTTTTTGTGCGAGAAGACAGATGATAGAGATAAAAACAATAGAAGATGTTCTACCTCATATTGAGCCGGAGACGGGGATATTTGTTTCCGAAAGAGACAAATACACCGTGATTGACTACGCCTATGTGACGGAAAATACATTCACTAATCCCATTACACTGGAGTGCCGTGGTTTGAAGTTTGACAAGGATGGCGCGCTGATCGCACGTCCATTGCACAAATTCTTCAACCTGTTCGAACGCCAATCCATCGACGACATTGATTGGGCTCAACCCTACACTGTCTTCGACAAGTTGGACGGCTCCATGGTTCATCCCTGTGTGCTCGACAACCAGATTGTTTTCATGACGAGAGGTGGGATTAGCCCACAGGCCAAGGAAGCCCTTCAGCACGCGTCACAGGCAGTCTTGGATCTGTGCGAAGACATGATCAAGCGCCAGCTCACCCCGGTCTTTGAATATACCGGGCCACAGAACCGTATTGTACTTGCTTACGATCAACCGGAGATTACGCTTCTGGCAGCACGTCATTTGCACTCCGGGCAATATCTCAATGTGAGTGAGATACGTAACGAGGCTAACCGTTTTGGCGTTGCGTCAGTGGCAGAGATTTCTCCTCCGGGGAATTCCAAGGACAGCTTTGATGATTTCTACAAGGCTTCTTTGTCTCAGGAAGGCATTGAAGGGTATGTAATCTGCTTCGAAGACGGGCATCGTGTGAAGCTGAAGACTTCGGCCTATGCGTTAAGGCATAAGGCTTTGTCTTCGCTTGGCAATGAGAAGAACGTCTTGAAGTGGATTGTTGAAGATATCACCGATGATATTCATCCATTGCTGTCTGAAGAAAAGTCCAAAAGCCTTAAGGCCTACGAAAACAGTGTGCGTTCGGGGATAATGGACAAACTTTCTGAGCTTGAAAGCTTCTATGAAGAGAACAAACACCTTGAGCGTCGTGACTACGCCATGACTGTGAAAGAGAAAGTTGATCGTCGTTTCCAGCAAATGGCTTTTGCTCTGATGGATGGAAAGGAAGGCCTACCGGGCATCATGAAAATTCTCACCTGGGCGTCTCATAGTGCGGAGCGTATTGATAGTCTGCGCGATGTGATCGGCATGACGTGGGAGATTGATGTGCCGGCAGATCTGGAATGAATCATGGCTTTGGCCCATTCCTGAACGAAAACAATTGAGGGCTTTGACCGTTATGAGCGGCTTCAAAGCCCTCTTTCTATGGCGCGAAGGATGCTGAACCGCAGTTTTCCAGAACGCCCGGGTAGTGCAATCACAAATCGAACCATGCCGTGCTCGGCCGTCTTGGCAAATCCGGCAAGTGTGCTGACACCTGACATGGTTCCGGTCTTGTATCTTGAACCACGTTTTGTTCGTTTCATCAGTTCTGCATGTGGCTCAAAGTGATGCAGAAGTTCCGCCAAGCCTCTGGCTGTTATCCGGTTTTCCCGGCTGATACCCGAGCCCTCGAGTAATTTGATGCCATCGTTCAATTTAAATTTCTTCAGCAATTCATCCAGTGATGAAAGAGAACTTTCAACACTGACCGGATTGTCTTGTTCATATACGCCTGCTTCAAGAAAGAGTTGATTGGCAATGTAATTGTTTGAACCAAGCATCATTTGGCGGACGATTTCTGAAAGAGGACGTGATTGACGGTGCACATAAACGGGACTTAGTCCGTCAGCAACCTGGCCAATTGAAATGTCACCGGCAACTTTCCCACCTGATCGTTTGATAAATGCCGATAGCAGTTCACCAGCATACAGGGAACTGATCTTTGGGTCCTCTTGCGTGAGGCTGATACGGCTTCTGCCATTGGGTGCCCTCTTTCTGAACTGGCTGACCGCAATCGGTGTGATCGGTGTTTGCTTCTCGGCCGAGCGTACAGACTTACCCTTGCGTCTGGCGTGAATCGTGTTGAAATTGACCGCAAGCGCTGAGTTCAACGCATTATACGCTTCATCATCATTTTCAATGCCCGGTATCGTTAAGCCCTGAGGATAATAGCTTGTATCCAGCACCATGGCATTGAAAGGCTTTTTGCCTGTCGCTTTCAAGAGCTCAGGCGCAAGCAGTGCCAATTCCTCTGAAACGAGATATGGGTCGCCACTCCCGCGCACATACAAAACACGATTGGTATCCATGTAGAACTTCGTCTCGAAACGATAATCTTCGCCGAGAACCTCCAACGCCAGCCATGCGGTAACAATCTTGGCGACGGATGCAGGAACGAAAGGTTTGTTGGCATTCTGGGAAACCAGTGTCTTGCCATTTTCATCCAGAACAAACACCAGTCCGTTGGGCGCCAGACGTTTGACCCGATCCTTTATGCCAGCTTCAGCTGAAAAGGCGAGAAAGACAAAAAACAGTAGTGCGTAGCCAATCCGAAACACTGAACACCCCTCAAGGCGATATGATTCTTGAATTACATGATATTATGAAATCGCCCGTTTGACACGAACACCAACAAAGATTTATTCAAGAGATGTGCACGTTCCGTTTGTCACCATCGCTCATATAAAAATCGATACGAGAGCAAAGCGACGCTTTTGCTATCCTGGCGTTATTCCAAAACTTCACCCATTCTTGCCACATAAATGTCTCAGCAATCGTATGAAAGAACATCAGTAAAGTCGCCAACAGATCATAGATCTGCTACCAATTTCATCAGTTCCCCACACGCTAACCCGGCAATTCAAAATCCATGCAACTTCACGTTGATAACTTCTTGAGTATCACCATCGGCATTCTGGTCTATTTTGCTGGCATGCACATCAATCGAAGCGTCAATTTCCTTCGAGAATACAACATCCCTGAACCGGTTACGGGTGGAATACTTGCTTCGGTCGCGGCTCTTGCCGTGTTTCAGCTGACGGGAACCGAACTTGATTACGATCTTGCCATGCGTGACGTATTGCTGGTCTATTTCTTTACAGGAATTGGTCTCAATGCCCGTCTCAGCGATTTGGTTTCTGGTGGAAAGCCATTGGCTATCCTATTGGTCTTGACGCTTGGCTACATTGTCATTCAAGACATAGTCGGTGTGGTGATGGCAACTTTTATGGGATTGCCAAAAGCCATGGGTGTCCTGACAGGTTCTGCTTCACTCATAGGAGGACACGGTACTTCAATAGCCTGGGCACCAGAAATTTCAGCCAATCATGGCGTGCCGAATGCCTTGGAAGTCGGAGTTGCTGCTGCCACGTTGGGTTTGGTCATCGCCAGTTTGCTCGGTGGTCCGATTGCAAAATACCTACTGTCGCGTCACCAACTGTCCGGCACTACGGACGACAAACCTGTGGTGGGACTAAGCCATGAGGATCAAGACGCGGAAAAGATCAACCACATCAGCCTTATGGCAGTCATACTCACACTTCATGTGGCGATCATTCTGGGTTATTTCCTCAACCAGGTCATCAATACGGCAGGCCTGAAACTGCCATTGTTTGTTTCTTGTCTGATGGTCGCGATACTGCTCTCAAACACCGTCCCCCATCTGCTTCCCAGGCTGCATTGGCCCGCGCGAACAAAGGCGCTCGCAGTCATTTCAGACCTCTCACTGAGCCTTTTCATAGCGATGTCTTTGATGGGGATGCAGCTCTGGTCGATTGCCGATCTGGCAGGTCCACTGTTGATTTTACTGTTGGTGCAAGCCCTGACGGCAGTTTTGTTTATCATCTTTGTCCTGTTTCAACTCATGGGAAAAGATTATATGGCAGCTGTCTTGAGCGCCGGATTTGCAGGTTTCTCACTGGGCGCCACACCAACAGCAATTGCCAATATGGCAGCGGTCACGAAATCACACGGCCCCGCCCCGACAGCATTTATTATCCTGCCTTTGGTTGGCGCGTTCTTTGTGGATATTACAAATGCCTTTGTGATCCAGTTTTTCCTGGGGTTATGATATTTGAATTCTGATGCGTAGTGGCAACCAAGGTCTCCCAGCCATCATTCTAGTATATCAATTCATCGAAACTTATTCGAAGGT
>CAWUJF010000168.1:0-6633 GCA_963922405.1 uncultured Hyphomicrobiales bacterium
CACAGTGAACTGGTTGCTGACGGTGCCGGCGTTTCCTTTGCCACACATATTTGCGATGTGGAAGTGGATCCGGAAACGGGCTCCACAAGGATCGTGCGCTACACAGTGGTTCAGGATGCAGGTAAGGCGGTTCATCCCACCTATGTGGAAGGCCAGTATCAAGGCGGTGCGGCACAAGGCATCGGTTGGGCACTGAATGAAGAATACATCTACGGCAAAGACGGTCGTCTGCAAAATCCAGGCTTCCTTGACTACAGAATTCCTGTTTGTTCAGATTTGCCAATGATCGACACAAAAATTCTTGAAATTCCAAACCCAAATCACCCTTATGGTGTGCGGGGAGTTGGTGAGACGTCAATTGTTCCGCCTTTGGCAGCAATCGGTAATGCGCTCTCCAACGCAGTTGGTGTGCGGATGTCCCATATCCCCATGTCTCCTCCAAGAATTCTTGCAGCATTGGAAGAAGAAAGTGACGCCAGCTAATGGTTGACGTCACCCTTTGGGGCGCGTTGAGTTCTGCCACCGAAGGAAAAAGTCATCTGGAAATTGAAGCTGCTACGATCCGTGAGCTCTTCAACAAGCTTGAAGAGCAATACCCGCTCACGAAACCATTTCTGGAAAGAGGAATAGCGGTTTCAATTGACGGTGTGATCTATCGGGATGACTGGTCTAGAGAGCTCGCCGAAGGCAGCGAGGTATTCCTTCTTCCGCGGCTCGCAGGCGGATAGACAAGATTTAGCTACTTGCTGGCATTTGTTGTGTAGCGCAATGAATGCCGCCTCCGACTAGCCCCAGAGCATCCACGTTAAGCATTAATACTTCACGATCCGGGTAATGTTTATTCAAACTGCGGTGAGCTTCGTCATCCGTTTCTCTGTCACCGAACTGAGCAGCGATTATTGCGCCATTGCAGGCATAGTAATTTACATATGAGGCTACGAAATCCAGGCTACGTTCGCGTCTGATTTCAGGTTCATATATTACTTCAATATCCAGCCCTGCACCTTTCAATGTGTCCAGCGTGTCTTGTGCCGCCTGATGAAATGGATCAGCAGGATCAGGGGTTTTGGGAAGATTCAGTAAAACTCGCGCTGGACCAGTGAACCGTGCCAAACTGTCTATGTGATAATCTGTGATGTCCTCTCCCTTTAATCCTGGAGACCAGATCATTTGACTGGCCCCATAAGCATTCATCAATCGTTTTTCGATTTCAGTACGGGAAAGCCCCGCATTCCTGTTTTCGTTTACCCACGAGCTTTCATGTGCCATCAGCAGACCGTGGCCATCGTGCTCAATGCCGCCAGCTTCACCGGTAACGCCACTTGGTATGGTTCTGATGCCAAGCCGCCTTGCTGTTTCCACAGCAACCTTCCCATCGCGCTCGTGAATTTGTTTGCCGCCCCAGCCATTAAACTGAATATGACTGACCACAAGTTCACCATTGGGAGTGAAAGCAAACAACGGACCGGAGTCACGGCACCAAAGGTCCTCCGTTGCAATGTCCCAAAGCTCTACTTTTTCTGAAAGCAATGACCGTGCATGCTGATGTGCTGAATGATCAGCTAACATGATTACGGGTTCGAATTCAGAAATCGTGTTGGCAATTTCTGCAATGGATTTCTGAAGTGTCGCTAGAAAGGCTCCATCGAAATATACGCGCCTGCTTACCGGCCATTGCATGAAAGTAAGTTCATGTGGCGATTCTTCCGGTGGAACATGAAGGTATGACTTCTCACTAGCCATCAACGGACCTCCTATTATCCCAAAGGCACTTGTCGCGCCTAATCGTTTCAAAACCTCACGCCGCTTCATTGCAATCCTTTGTCAATACTCGCTATCCAATCGAATATTAACTCAATAAAGAAATACGTGATGGATGTGTGCGATACTTAAGCTTGTGTCCAGGTAAGGACATCTGGAATTGTGCCACTTATGCCATCAAGTTTCCCACTTCTGGCAAATGATGCCCACATATGACGAACCTTCTTACCGTTCTGGATCAATTCTTCTTTTGGCAGATCTTCAATTAAACGGGCATTTTTCCAGGTATCCCAATTTCCAAACAACAACGGTAAATCGATCGTATGACAGGCACCAAGAAAGTCCCGGTTCTCACCCCAGGTCAAATGATAACGATATGCATTCCCACCTGCTTTGGAATGACGTTTGGCAAACTCTACAATGGCATCACTATAAACTTTTGCAGTTGTTCTTTTCACAATCGCACTTTTGAACAACGGTCCAATCAACGGTAACTTGCTGATTTTCAAAATGGTGGGCATGGCATAAATGAAAAGCGCCGTTTCTTCTTTGTTGTAACCAATCAGTACATCTATTTCCTTGGCTCTTTTTTCCCATACCGCTTCCGCCCGCGCTTCATCAGGAAGCGGGTAGTGGCCATACTGGGGTGAAAAAGGCATTCCTCCTTTGAGGCCAAATTTATTGCCGGTCAATATTACTTTCTGCTGTGTTTTCAAAAGGTCGTCGATACTGTCTGTTTCATCAATGCTACTGGCAACTTTGCCCATGGCTTCGCTCATAGCACGTCTGTCACTACGAATTCCTAGCGGAGCACTTTGAATTATTGCCTTATGAAAAAGCCCCTCAGTACCCTCGGATATCATGAGATGTGCAATTGCATCACCACCTGCTGACTCACCAAACAATGTTACATTGTCTGCATCTCCCCCAAAAACCGAGATGTTTTTTTGAACCCACCTTAAAGCCTCGATAATGTCGAGCAGCCCAAGATTTGCGGGTCTATCGCGGTATCCCCCAAGGAAGCCCAGCAAGCCAAGTCTGTAGGTCACAGAAACCACAACCACATCTTGTTCAATACACAGAGGGCGCGTATCAAAAATTGGAGAATCACCAGCGCCGACAACATATGAACCACCATGTATCCAAACCATGACAGGTCGTTTTTTTGTTGGCTGTTCAGCTGGCATCGCAATAGACAATTTCAAACAATCCTCGTCGTAAGGAAGTGTGGAGGATTGAATGCCCAGCAAAGCGTCTAGCTCAGGAACCGGCAATTGGGGGCAGGCAGGTGCGAAATCGGTAGCATCAATCGGATGGTTACTGTCTTCCAAAGGCACCGGCGTTTGAAAGCGTTGTGCCTGGGCATAAGGAATCCCTGTTGCACGTATAACCTCTCCGTCACGCCATCCATTTATGATGCCAGTTGAGGTTCCAATAGAGATATCTTTGAGGGAGGTCGAAGTAGTAATGGGACCATATCCTGTGTAATTGATGAACTACAGAAATCATAAATACAAAACTGATTCAATACCTGCGAACTGTCTTTGTGACCGGTCGGCAAACTGCATAGAACAGCGAAGAAATGTGGACCTTCGTAGTTTAGTATGGCTTCTTGATCGAAAGTGTCTCTTCAAGTTTTTTCCATGTGGCTGTCTCAAAAGCTTCAGGCCATTCTATCTCCAGAACCGCAGCCCTCTTTCTGGCGCGAGGAAGGAAGGCTGCTGCGTAAGCAAGATGAGCTTCGATAATAGCATCACGTTCGGGAACTGGAGCCGGTAAACTCTTTAATAGCTCCTTCTGTTCATCCGTGATCAGCCGGTTGAGGTGCAATACCCCACCCCGATCGGGGGCTGCTGTTTCTTCAATCAAGAGTTCCACAAGTATGTTGCGAAGGTGAAACACGCCCAGGACACCATTGAGATATTCTTTTCGTCCGTCCACCAGATATAAGAGGCCCACAATTTTTATGAATTCCTCAACCTGATATTTGAACCTAGTGGGGCTCGGTGAAGGTTTCGGAGGTTTTTCGGGTAAGCCTTCATAGCCATTGTCATGATCGAAAACTGGTTTCAGACTGTGTTTTGAAAAATGTTTGAGTTGTTCAGGTTTCAAGATGTTGAGATCAATTCGGGTCCAGTCTTCAGTAATTACATTGATTAGGGATCGGGTTGTTCTCAAATCCCACCACAATATGATTTCACCGGTATTCCGGATCGCTTCTTTCCAGGCGTCGGCGATTTCATCCGTTGGGCCCGTCTCGGAAATCAGCAGAAAATCGATGTCGCTGAATTCATCAGCCTTACCGTTGCCGTGGCTTCCGCTCAAAAACAGTGCTCGTACACCATCCACATCAACCATTTTACCTGAAATCATTTCTATTATCTTCGATGGATCCATTTCTCAAATTCCGGAAAAGATAAAAACAGTCCCTCCTAACATAACAGCTTGTTTGGCTGAACAGCTATTTCAAGAAAGTAATCCATTCATGAAATCCCCGAAGGACCAGTGTGTGCCCCTCAAGTCCTTCGGGGCGCGGCTGCACATCAGAAGATTGCGACAGCGTCAGTGTGAAAACGCTTGCAGTGCTTCCCCGCTGAATCGAGCTTGATTTCTTTTTAGGCGAGCAACAAGAATATAGCACCGCCAGGTTGTCAAAAGAACCTGAAAAGCAGTGTCTTGATCATATATTCGTAAATCTGCATTAGAAAAACTGTGTCCGGAGATATAATAGTTCGGCAAATTTTCTTATGAATTCAAGGTTTGCAGGCATCACATTTGATGGTCGAGTATGTATCCTACTATCTTATATAGGAGTAGCAGTCTATGTGACCTCGTTCTTGTTTTGTCCCAAGAGGAGAATTCACGTCTCTCATAGTTTATCTCGCGCAGACAGTATCAACTGGCGTGAGTAAAATCGAAGTTGGTTTACCGTTGGCACTACTTGTAGATCAGTCGGTACATCAGATTGCTGGATGGTCTTGCTTGTTAATGACCTTTAAACGGTGCCTCCAGGTGCCAATCGGGTCGGTGTAATAACCATGTCTTCTTGAGGTTCACCCCTAATCCTTGCGATCAACGTATCGGCAGCTGATTTGCCTAATGCTTGTGTGCTCACAACCGTTGTAGTTAATCGTTGTGGCAAGACAGATGCAGCTTCCATAGAACCCCAACCGGCTATCCCGATGTCATCGGGAATGCGCATTCCACGGGATTGGCAATAAAAGAACCCACCGATGGCCATCACGTCGTCCTGATAATAAATCGCATCCAGTGAGCCCACTCGGTTTAGAATGTTCTCAGTGCCGTAGTATCCTGCATAGAAGCCTGAACGGTCGATGAGAATCTCTTCACTTGCAAACTGCAATCCTGCTGATTTGAGGGCTGATGCAAAACCTTTCCTGCGAAGCGCGCCAAGGCCCGGTGCCTGTGCATCAGCTCCCACATAGCCGATATTGGTATGTCCCTTGGATAATACAAACTCACCCATTTCATGGCCACAGTCGTAGTGGTTGAAACCCACTGACATATCGATCGGGCTCGTGTTAAGGTTCCAGATTTCCACAACCGGAATGCCTTGTGCTTTTAATAGCTCACGTGTGGCGCCTGTATGTGAATGTCCACTGAGAATGAGTCCGGCGGGACGCCAGGACAGAATATTCTTGATCCAGGTTTCTTCCGTTTCTGGAGAGTTTTCATGGGCGCCGATCATGGTTTGGTAACCAAATTTGGCAAGTGCGCCGTTCATGCTGTCCAACACTGCACCGAAGATACTACTGGAAAGATAAGGCACGCTGACACCAACAATAGTGGACGTTTGTTCTGAGCCAAATGCCGCAGCGATCCGGTCAGGAACGTATCCAAGCCGCTCAACCTCACGCATCACTTTGTTGCGAGTTTCTTCAGAAAAACCAGTCGCATTACGCAATACTCTGGAGGCTGTCATCTTTGAAACACCAGCCGCTTCAGCAACTTCTGTAAGGCTCACATATCCTCTTTTACTTGATCTGGATTTCATGTTCTCTACTCATCCCATTTGAGTTACCGGTAACATTTTTCTTGACGACAAGCAAAAATATTGCGTTATTAGGTTACCGGTAACGTACTGTTATTCGCGAATTAGCTTTGGGAGGAGCGATTATGGATACAATCCAATCTGGATTGTTTTTCGATAATATCGTGAAATCATTCGGAGGCACTCAGGCTCTGCGTGGGGTTTCCATGCATGTGGCGAGTGGCGAAATTGTTGCACTGCTCGGCGAGAACGGAGCAGGAAAATCCACACTCATAAAGGTATTGGGTGGCATTCATACACCTGACTCAGGTGATGTTTATATTGATGGGTCCCTATATTCGCACAAACCTGGCAGCGTAAATCACAGACAGTCTGTCGCTTTTATCCACCAGGACCTCGGATTGATTGAATGGATGAGCGTTGCAGAAAATATGGCATTGGCCCAAGGCTTCGATCGCAAGGCTGGTTTGATCAGTTGGTCCTCAGCAAACGAACGTGCAAAAGAAGCGCTAGCAAAAGTATCATGTGATTTCGATCCCACAACACGAGTATCTGATTTAAGCCGGACAGAGAAATCCCTTGTTGCAATTGCCCGCGCTCTCGCAGTTGATTGTGACTTTTTGGTTCTGGATGAACCAACTGCAAGTCTTCCGGCAAATGAAGTTGAAAAGCTGTTTGACGCATTGCACGCGTTGAAAGCCAAAGGTGTTGGTATGATTTATGTCAGCCATCGCCTCGACGAAATTTTCAAGATTGCAGACCGCGTCGCCGTTTTGCGTGACGGAAGCATGGTGGGCATGAGAAACGTTGCCCATACCACATCGGAAGAACTAGTCAGCCTTATTGTTGGTCGCAAAACC
>CAWUJF010000169.1:0-6602 GCA_963922405.1 uncultured Hyphomicrobiales bacterium
CACGTCAGGCCAAGAAGGAAATGGTGGAAGCCAACCTGCGCCTGGTGATTTCGATTGCCAAGAAATACACAAACCGTGGCTTGCAGTTCCTCGATCTGATCCAGGAAGGCAATATCGGTTTGATGAAGGCGGTGGACAAATTTGAATATCGCCGTGGTTACAAGTTCTCGACTTATGCAACCTGGTGGATCCGTCAGGCCATCACCCGCTCTATTGCGGACCAGGCACGTACCATTCGTATTCCTGTGCATATGATCGAGACAATCAACAAGATTGTGCGTACATCCCGTCAGATGTTGCACGAGATTGGCCGTGAACCCACACCTGAAGAGCTTTCAGAGAAGCTGGCCATGCCACTTGAGAAAGTGCGCAAGGTTCTGAAAATCGCCAAAGAGCCGATTTCTCTTGAAACTCCGATCGGGGATGAGGAAGACAGCCATCTTGGTGACTTTATTGAAGACAAGAACGCGGTGCTGCCGATCGATGCTGCGATCCAGGCTAATTTGCGTGAAACTACCACACGAGTGCTTGCTTCTCTTACACCACGTGAAGAGCGGGTTCTGCGGATGCGGTTCGGTATTGGCATGAACACTGACCACACGCTTGAAGAAGTGGGGCAGCAGTTCAGCGTTACCCGAGAGCGTATTCGTCAGATTGAAGCCAAGGCACTGCGTAAATTGAAACATCCAAGCCGGAGCCGCAAACTGCGCAGCTTCCTCGACAGCTGATTGGTACAACATAACTTTCAAGAGGCCGCATCCAGTATGCGGCCTTTTTCGTTGTTGGATTCAGGTTTCAGGCCGACGAAGACGGATAGTAACAGGGCAATCCCCGCCGCGACAAATGATGCAATCATAACACCGTAAATTGATGAACTGTATGGTCCCAGATTGGCTACATCAAAGTGGTGTGTTCCCATTAGAATGGTAAAGGTCAGTGTTCCTAAAACAGCCAAAATGCCGAACAAGCGAGTAGGCCAGATTTGTGTTTTTGAAGTTGTTGCCTGACCAATAATTATCAACGACAAAGCTGAGCTGCCAACTAGTCCTACAATGTAGTATAATAGCCATCTATAACTGTCTCTCAAGATCAGATTGGCGTCGTAAACCAGCCAAATTGCAAAACTTGCTGCAATCAGTACTGATAATCTTGAGTAAACCGACCAAATACAGTTTTTGAATTGGGCGTAGAAAATACGGCTGAAAGCAAAGGGTGGATAACCAAACAAAATGGCCAATAACAATCCGACTGGTATCCCGAGTAGGACTTCATCAAGTTTGTTCCCAAAAAACTCAACAATAATCACAAGACACACCCAAAAGGCCGCATAGATGGTGCAATGTTTAAAGAGGAAGTATCTTGTTGGCATCGATTTACTCCATAAATGAACGATGTTCATTTATTACATGAACATCGTTCATGAATCAAGTGTTTGTTTTTGTGAAGTATAATTCATAGTATCGCGCAAGCTAAAAACGAAAGTGCCATAGCGTTTGGAAAAACAATATGTAACAATGGCTTAGAATACTGGCAAAGTTCTTTGCCTATATGAATGATTTTTCTTCAATGTGGGGGTGTTGATGAAGAACAGTATTGCAGACTTGTATTCCAAGTTGACGCAGCCCGATACTGAACCGGATTGGAATGCAGTAACCGACTATTTTCAGAAGTTCGGTTTCAGCTTCATAAATTATGGTGTTGTGGAGAAAAACTCAGGTGAAGTGCTGGGGTTTTACACCAATATGCGCCCGGACTGGATGAATTATTACATGGAAAGTGCCTTTGGGGCACACGACCCCTGGGCGCGGTATGCCAGCCTCAATCATCAGCCATTGCTGTTCAGCAGTGAGCAGGAATGTGCATTGGAGTTTGAAAGGGGCACCACCTCGGAGACCGTTGTGAAGGAGACTGTCGAGGAGGGCGTGAAGATGGCGCTGTGTTTGCCGATGCATAATACCAGAGCGAACATGATCAACGGCTTCAATCTATGTTCAGATATGGGTGATGTTCAGTTCCGCAATATGGTCGAAGAACATGGGGATGATATTTTTCTGGCAGCTGCGTTGGTGGATAGCGTGTTTTCCCAACAACCTATTTCCCATTGCTCTTATGGTTCATGGGTCCCAAACCAGCACTCGCGCTTCATGTTGAATGAACGTGAAGTGGAGGTTTTACGCTGGTTGTCTGAGGGATATCGGAATGACCGGATTGCAGACAAAATGAACATTGCTCCTGTGACGGTGAATTATCACATCCAGGCAATCAAACAGAAACTGGGTACCAAGACACGTGAGCAATCCGTGGCGCTTGCGTTCAAAAACGGCTTTCTGCGATAGATACAGATTGACAGAAGGCAATGTCACTTGATTTGAAAGCGAACGGGTTTGTGATAACCTGACCATTCACGATATCAAATTCGGAACAGGCAATGTCTTTTTTCAAGAAACTCTTTGGTGGTGATACAGCAGCGGATACTACACCGAAAGCAATAGCAGAGGCCGACTATGAAGGCTTCCGGATTTTGACAACACCTCTGGATGAAGGAGGACAGTTCCGTGTTTGCGCTTTGATCCAGAAAGAAGTGGACGGGGAGCTGAAAGAGCACACGCTGATCCGGGCAGACACCTGTACGTCAAAGGAAGAAGCGTCAGACATTGCCATGCGTAAATCACGGCAGATAATTGATGAACGTGGAGATCGGGTATTCAACTGACAGTCTTTGGTGATCCCGGTTAATTTTCATGGCACAATCGATTGCTACCATCGCCACATCAGGGCAGGGGATTTATGAATTTACCAGAGATGTGGCTCGATTCGTTTCAGCTATCGGCATCGATACAGGAATTTGCAATGTTTACGTGCGGCATACATCCTGCTCCCTGATCATTCAGGAAAACGCTGATCCGGACGTGCAGACAGATCTGAAAGCTTTCTTTTCGAGACTTGTGCCCCCGGCAACTGATCCATCCATGGATTATCTGGAGCATCGGCTTGAAGGTCCGGATGATATGCCGGCTCACATCAAGGCGGCCTTGACCCAGACGTCGATCAGTATTCCAGTAAGAGACAATAAATTATTGCTGGGTAGATGGCAGGGGATTTATCTATTTGAACACCGGGATGCACCCCACCACAGAGAGATTGTGCTCACTGCTATCCCTTAAAATTAAAACAGCCAACACCATATGGACGATGGTGTTGGCTGCTAACCTAAGAAAATCCGGCTATGGGGCGTTATATTCAGATTTTCCTGGATGCCTCAAAACGGCATTCTTGAATTCTATCAACCACTTCCGTATTGTTATTCATTTCACGTGGTCCTGAAAACTATCAAAAATGATAGTTCTGGAATTGTCACGGAATCTTTATGTCAATCGGTCATGGCTCCAATCGCTCTGAACGCTTCACGTAGTTCCGCAATGGACATATTTTCGTATTTGAGATCAAAGAACGCCTTTATGCGTTTCTCCAACCGTTTATAAGCCAACTCAAATGCTTCATCCACTGCTTCTACCGGATCAGTCACATCCGCGGGATCAGGAATGCCCCAATGTCCGGTTACAGGCGCTCCTGGCCAAATTGGACAGGTTTCGCCTGCTGCGTTGTCACAGACTGTGAAAACAAAATCGAGTTTCGGTGCATCTGGTTGCGCAAATTCATCCCAGCTCTTCGACCGAGCGAATGATATGTCAAAGCCTTTGCGTTTCAGTAAGCGGATAGCACCAGGATTTGGTACACCTTTGGGTTGAGAGCCTGCAGAGTACGCATTCAATCTACCATTACCCAACTTGTTGAGAAGCGCTTCACCGAGTATCGAACGGGCAGAGTTTCCCGTGCAAAGAACCAATGCGTTGTAAGTCTTGTCGCTCATAAATTTACCTCGCGGTCGTTTTGAACGTCAAACATGACAACTGGGTGACAGTATTGATTTGAAATCGTTTAGTGAACTTGTTCTGATCGATTCAATAGCGTTTAATCGACTGGTTAGAGAATTGAGGGTAAGAAAATGTCAGAATTTATTGATCCTACCAAAGAGGCATTTGCAGAGTTTCGCGAGAACGATCGGCCTGGTCCGATCCATATGCTTAACCTTGTACGCTTCCGCGAGCAGGCAGCATACCCCGATGGCAGGAACCTGACTGGCGCGGAAGCTTATGCGGCTTACGGACGAGAAAGCCATCCTGTTTTTTCGCGGCTGGGTGGAGAAATAGTCTGGCGGGGTTCGTTCGAGCAGGTTCTTATAGGTTCAGAAGAAGAACATTGGGATGCGTGTTTCATTGCTCAGTATCCTTCCGTCAGTGCATTTGTAGAGATGATCAAGGATCCGGTTTACCGGGAAGCAGTCAAACATCGGCAGGCTGCTGTACAGGACTCACGGCTTATTCGACTGGCACCCGGTATAGCAGGAAGCGGTTTCGGTGGCGATTCGCGTTAAAGTTGTTGCTCTGCTTTGAAGGTTAACGAGTGGTTAACAAGTCTCATTTTTTGAACAAACCTGACGAAGTTGCCAATATTGATCCAAAGTTTTGATTATTATATGAAATTTTGAAATTTATCCAAATCCCGAAAAATCCACTATCAGTTATGATAAGTAGATTTGTAAGTATTGTAAGTAATTAATCTCTGCGAGATAATTGCATTATAATCCTAATATTATTGTCCATACAGGCATATTGATTGAGAGAGAACAGTGGCTGCAATCCCGAGCTTGGCATTTTCAAATCAAAGGCACCAGAAACGATATGATCTTTCGGTTGTAGTCAAAGTGTCATTGGGGCACAGGGAAATCTCGGCCAGGACAAAAGATATATCGGCAGCCGGAGTTGGTCTCGCAATAAGTTACGTCAAACCAAAAGCAGGTGAAGTGGTTAGTATACTGACTGAGGATTTTGGAATTTGGCGTGGCAAGGTACAATGGGTTGGTGGTACTGGTTTTGGTGTTCTCTTCGATGAAGCAACGCAGCGAAAGCCGGAATTGCTCCAATTGATTAACAGGCTTGCACAAGAGGAAGCTTAATCCAAATTCAGGATGCCTTCGTTCAAATAAGAGAAGCTGCTTAGTCTCTCACACCGCCTGCAAACATGGGGCCGCCGCGATATCTCGGGAAACCATATCCCAGTATAAATACCATATCGATATCAGCAGCTGATCTGGCAATACCTTCTTCAAGAATTGCTTTTCCCTCGGTCACCATGGCTTGAAGAATATTGCGTTGGATTTCAGCCATAGTGAATTTTCGTGGAGAGATGCCAGCAGCATTGCGCTCCTCTTTGATGATTTTTTCGACAATCGGGTCAGGGATCCCAGTTCTGGAGCCATTTGGATATTCATACCATCCTCTTCCGGTTTTCTGGCCGAAGTGACCCAATTCACAAATGCGGTCTGCAATTTTCACATACCGTTCATTTGGGTCACGAGTTGGCGCGAGGCGTTTGCGGTTCGCCCAGCCGATGTCCAGACCAGCCAGGTCCTGCATCTCAAAGGGTCCCATGGCCATGCCATAATTCCGCATGGCGAGGTCGATCTCTTGAGGTGAGGCGCCGTCTTCGAGCATGTAATCACACTTCTTGCGATAGCTGGCGAGGATGCGGTTTCCGATAAAGCCATCACAGACGCCTGCAAGAACCGGAACTTTTCTCAAGCGTTTGGCCAGGGCAAATCCAGTAGCCAGAGTTTGAGGAGAGACCGTGTCAGTTTTCACAATCTCCAGCAGTTTCATGATGTGAGCTGGAGAGAAGAAGTGAAGGCCGATGACCCGTTCAGGGTTTTTCGTGCTAGCAGCTATTTCATCTATGTCCAGATAGGACGTGTTCGTGGCAAGAATGGTGTTGGGTGCACAGGCTTTTTCGAGCGCCGCGAATACTTCCTTCTTAACATCCATGTTTTCAAAGACCGCTTCAACCACAAGCTCAGCGGCGGCTAGACTTGCATAGTCTGTGTTTACGCTGAAAGCTTCCTTGATGGCAGCAAGTTTGCTGTCATCAATCAGCCCACGGGAATGGCTTGCGTTGAGTATTTTGATTACCCGGTCGTAGCCAGCTTCCGCTGCTTCCTGATCCCGTTCTATCATTGTAACAGACAGGCCGCCCAGCAGCATGGAAGCGGCTATGCCAGCGCCCATGGTTCCGCCACCAATAATGCCGGCACGGGAAATTTCTCTCGGGATCACATCCTTGATGTCAGCTACCTTTGATGTTTGGCGTTCTGCAAAGAATACATGCCTTAAAGCGGATGACTGTTCGCTTTCTTTCAGTTTTATGAATCGGTTGCGCTCTAATCTTAAAGCTTCATCTGGAGACAGGATGGAAGCATCCTTTACAGCAAGCGCTGCCTCAACCGGGGATAGCTGGCCACGCGCCTTTTTTTCAATTCCTGCAATGATCTCATCCCACTTTTCTGAACTCACTTCATCCCTGCTAAAACGTTTTGAGGGTGAGGCGGGGAGCGGTTTGTCCACTTTTTCCGTGGCAAGAGCTTTGGCATTTTCAAGAAGCCCATCATCAGTAGCAATCTTGTCAATGAGCCCCATATCCAGCGCTTTCTGAGCCGACACGGGCTTGCCGCTTGTCACCATTTCCAGGGCCTCGTGAACACCGACCAG
>CAWUJF010000170.1:0-6582 GCA_963922405.1 uncultured Hyphomicrobiales bacterium
ACCAAACAATCATCCGAATTATAGGCCCGGACTTCGCGTAAGCCGAGGTTCCGGGAAAGGCTGGCCCTATGCCTTCGAACAGGGTAATGCTCCAAGACAAGAATTTCTTCCGGTGAAAATAGATTTAGTCCGGACCAAAGGTATGATTTCATGACCGACGAAAATAATATGACACGCGATTACTCAGAGACGCTAAACCTCCCCAAAACTGATTTTCCAATGAGAGCCGGGCTGCCTAAAAAGGAACCCGAGCTTATTGCAATGTGGGACCAGCTGGATCTCTACAAAAAACTTAGGGAACAATCGAAGGGTCGCCCCAAATATGTTCTGCACGATGGCCCTCCTTATGCAAATGGGAACCTGCACATAGGCCATGCGCTTAACAAAATTCTCAAGGACATGATCACCCGTTCATTCCAGATGCGGGGTTACGATTCAAACTATGTGCCTGGATGGGATTGCCATGGGCTTCCGATTGAATGGAAAATCGAGGAGCAGTACCGCGCCAAGGGTAAGGATAAAGACGAGGTGCCGGTCAACGAGTTCCGAAAGGAATGTCGTGATTTTGCCGAACACTGGATTGGAGTTCAAACCGAAGAGTTCAGGCGTCTGGGTGTGGAAGGTGATTTCGAAACACCTTATAAGACCATGAATTTTCCGGCCGAAGCCAAAATTGCAGCAGAGCTAATGAAATTTGCTCAAACCGGTCAATTGTATCGCGGGTCCAAGCCTATCATGTGGTCAGTAGTGGAACGCACTGCCCTGGCAGAGGCTGAAATTGAATATGAGATGTATGAGTCCGATACGGTTTGGGTGAAGTTTCCTGTAATCGCTGGACCTGATGACCTGATGGGTAAATCTGTAGTCATCTGGACAACAACGCCTTGGACAATTCCAGGAAACCGGGCGATCTGTTTCTCCTCAAAGATCAAATACGGATTGTATGAAGTAACTTCAGCTGAGAACGATTTTGGACCGCAAGCTGGAGACCAATTTGTATTTGCTGAGCGATTGGCGGCAGAATGCGCTGAAAAAGCCAAAATTGAAATGAAGTTGGTTCGGGAGGTAACTGCACAAGACCTGAACGCCGTAGTTTGCGCGCACCCGCTTGGTAGTGCTGGCCTAGGTGGGTACGAGTTCAAAGTTCCATTATTGGATGGTGATCACGTTACCGATGACGCTGGAACCGGCTTTGTGCACACAGCACCCGGGCACGGTCGTGATGACTTTGAAATCTGGATGTCCCGCACCAAGAAACTGGAAGAGCTTGGAATCGATACCAAAATTCCGTTCACTGTAGCGGATGATGGGGCTTATACAGATGAAGCTCCGGGCTTTACCGGCGAGAAGGTCATTGATGACAAAGGCAAGAAGGGTAAGGCTAACCAGGCCGTAATCACCGCGCTGATTGGCGAAAACAATCTTTTCGCGAGAGGCCGTGTAAAGCATGAATATCCGCATTCCTGGCGCTCAAAGAAACCAATTATCTTCAGGAACACGCCACAGTGGTTCGTGTATATGGATAAAGGTGGTGTGAATGGAAACAATACGCTTCGGGAGACGTCACTTCAGGCAATTGATTCAACGCGTTTTGTACCAGCAGCGGGACAAAACCGCCTTCGCGCGATGATTGAACAAAGACCGGATTGGGTACTTTCCCGCCAACGTGCCTGGGGTGTGCCGATCTGTGTGTTCCGCAACACTGAAACCGACCAGATCATTCCTGGACCCGGATTTGATAAATCGGACGAGCTGGCATCACGAATTGAAACCGCGTTCAAAGCCGAAGGTGCTGATGCATGGTTTGAAGATGGCGCTCAGGAGCGCTTCCTTAAAGGTATCGTTGAAGACCCACAGGAGTGGGAGCAAGTTCGTGACATTCTGGACGTCTGGTTTGATTCAGGATCAACTCACGCATTCTGTCTGGAAGAACGTGATGACCTGAAATGGCCTGCAGACCTTTATCTGGAAGGGTCTGATCAACATCGCGGCTGGTTCCATTCTTCACTGCTTGAAAGCTGTGGGACACGCGGCAGAGCACCGTATGATGCGGTTCTAACGCATGGTTTCGTCATGGCTGAAGACGGGCGGAAAATGTCTAAATCCCTTGGCAACATTGTCACACCACAGGAGGTGATCAAGCAATCTGGTGCCGATATTCTGAGGCTTTGGGTGTCTTCATCGGATTACTCAGAGGATTTACGTATCGGTCCTGAGATCCTCAAAACGTCTGTCGATGCTTATCGAAAAATGCGCAACACTTTGCGTTGGATGCTCGGAAACCTCTCCCACTACAAGGGTGAAGATATCCCACTTGATGATATGCCTGAACTTGAAAGGCTGATGTTGCATCGCTTGTCAGAGTTGGATGCGGTTGTTCGTAAGGGTTACGATGATTTTGATTTCAAACGAATTTTCTCGCAGTTGTTCAATTTCATGACTGTTGAGTTGTCTGCGTTTTATTTCGATATCCGTAAGGACACGCTTTACTGCGATGCCCCTTCCAGCCTCAAACGCAAGGCCTCACTGCAGGTTGTCAGCCACTTGTTTGACTATCTCGTGCGATGGCTAGCTCCGATGATGCCTTTCACAATGGAAGAAACTTATCTGGCGCGAGAAAATCATCAATATCCATCTGTGCATATGGAACAATTCATGGATGTGCCAGAAGAATGGCGGAATGATCCACTTGCAACTAAATGGTCGAAAATACGTAAGGTTCGCCGTGTGGTGACTGGCGCATTGGAAGTTGAGCGCAGAGAAAAAAGGATCGGTTCATCACTTGAAGCCGCACCGGAAGTTTATCTAACGGACTCTGAGCTTATCGAAGCGATTGAAGGTCAGGATATGGCCGAAATCTGCATCACAAGCGACATTTCCCTGGAAAATTCCAATCCTCCTGAAGGTTCATTCAAGTTGGATGAGATCTCTGGTGTTGGAGTGGTTCCTACGGCTGCAAAAGGCAAGAAATGCGCGCGTTCCTGGAAAATTTTGCCCGAAGTGGGAACAGATCCGGATTATCCAGAACTAACCATTCGCGATGCCAATGCCATGAGGGAAATTGAGGCTTAATCAAATTTTCTTAATAAAACTCCTGTAACACATTGTGAAGTTGAAAAAAAATGCCCTTTGCGGTATAAGATCACGTGTCGTGTTGTTGCCGTATTTGAAACTTATACCGAGCACAGACACGGGGGTTTAGCTAAAGGCTGATATACAATGAACAAATCCGTTTCATTTATTGGAATGTGTACCGCGGTTCTAGTGCTTGCAGGATGCACGCAAGGCACAACATATGGTACTGGTGAATCTCATGAAATCCAAACGATCAAAAGTATTGGAAACATGTTGTCAATTCGCCCTGATGAGCAGGCTAAGATTAATTACCGCTCACGTCCTGAATTGATTTTGCCAGCGAGTAAACAGAACTTGCCTGCACCAGTTGAAGAAGTTGCTAACGCTGATGATCAGCAATGGCCTGAGTCACAAGAAACTCGGATTGCGAAAATTCAAGGAGCAGCACCCGAAGCTGATTGGCGTTCAGGTGATGTGGACCAAGCCTTCCTTCAAAGCGAAAAACCGGGAATCCTAGTCGATTCGAAAAATGAGCGGTTGAAGCAGTTAAGCAGAAGAAACGTAAACAGCGGTGGTGAAGAGTTTATCGAAGAATGGGCTTTAGAAAAGCAGGGTAAAGGCCCAAGCGCGGTTGCCCGCCAACGTCGTGAGCAAATTGCCTTTACCCAAGGCTCTGCGCCCAGAAAGTATCTTACCGAGCCGCCTTCGATTTATAGAACACCATCAGCCAATGCTGAAGCAGGTGATCTAGGTGTCACACCAGAGGAAGTTCTGGAACGTCAAAAGCAGGCTGAAAAAGAAAGAAAAGATATCGACGGCGGCATTATCACACCTGGTGGATAAAAAGCTGGAAACTTAGAAACATGAAACCGGAGCAATGCCTCCGGTTTTTTGTTGCACTACTTCATGCCTAATGGTTTTTCAAAGGCGATATCGTTCTTGATATTCACTATAACCACTACAAATTATTTGATTGCTATCTATATATTACACGGTAGGCAATTGGGCATTAGAATGAGAGCGTGTAATGAACCGGTTTGAAGGCCCGGGAGCGGGCGAAGCAAAAGTTAAATATCTGGATGCGGATTATCAAATACTTTCTGCGGGTACCTTTGTGCGTTGTGCCGTAACCGAAAAGCCGATTCCACTTGATGAGTTAAAGTACTGGAGTGTGGAAAAGCAGGAAGCCTATGTGGATGTAGTAGCTTCCTATAAAGCAAGCCAGTCTTGATCAATTAGCCAGCAGAAGCCCCCTTACCTGATGTGAATGGGGAATTGGCTGTGGGCAACACCGGCATGCCTCCAGCAGCTTCTTCAGCTGCAACCCTTTCTGGAAGTCGTTTCAAAGCCCTGAAACACACCAGTACTGAAATTATCCCAAATATTACGCCACCTGCACCCCATCCTGCCAATACGCCTTCAGGTCCCCAGGATTTTCCAACCCAGACAAATGGTACAATTCCTAATGTGGCGCGACCCCAATTGAATACTGTCGAATAAATGGGGAAACCAAGATTGTTAAAGGCTGCATTTGCTACGAACAGAGCACCATTGAAGATAAAGGAACCTGCAACAAAGAGGCAGAAGAAGCGGACTAACAATGCTGAGTCATTTTCGGCATTAAAAGCTGCTATGATTGATGAGGAGAACACCGCCAGCAGGACCCAGACAGCTACGCAATATATAAGACCAAATAGTAGACTGTCCCACATAGCGCGGGTGACACGATCAAATTTCTTCGCACCTAAATTCTGACTAAGTATCGGACCAACAGCACCTGAGAGTGAAAACACAGCAGCAAATGCCAATGGCATAAGACGGCCTACAATCGCCCATCCTGCCACAGCATCATCACCAAACTCAGCAATTGCCGCCGTCACATAGGCATTGCCAACCGGTGTAGCAATTTGGGTGAGGACAGCGGGAACTGCTATTTTTAGGAACGGTCTGACAGTTCGTACTACAGAACCGAAGTCTGGAATGGCTATCATGTTGTGAATTTTGATTGCAAAATACAGACCCACGAACATCATGAATATGCGAACAACAATTATCGCAATTGCTGCACCATCCAGACCAAGTCCGAACCCGAAGATCAGGATCGGATCCACAAAAAGTGCAATTGCTCCCACGGATAGAGTCACATACATGGCACGCTTGGCATCCCCTTTAGCTCGCAGCAGGGCAGACAATCCCATTCCTATGCAAAGGAATGGAAATGAAGGGATCGCAATTTGCATAAAACGAAGTGAGATTTTCTTGGTTTCACCCTGGGCACCCAATAAATCCAGTAAGAATGGGAGAGAAGGTAAAATGCATGCCAGGACAATCACAGACATTATGATCATGTAGACGATCGATGTTCCCGCGTTCTTGCGAGCAGTTTCTTCATCACCCGCACCGATTGCCCGTGCCGTGATTGCTGTTGCTGCAATGGCAAAACCAATCGAAACAGAAACTGTAAAAAACATGATGGTCGACGCATAACCGATTGCCGCAGCAAGTTCCTGTTCACCAAGTAAAGCGATGTAAAACAGGTTGATCACGTCCACGAAGAAAATGGAGACCAGGCCAACAGCACCAGTGCCTGTCATGGTCAGAACATGACGCATGGTCGATCCTTGCGTAAAGACCGCTCCATTTTCTTTCTTAGAAGCTGCTTTCATTATTCTGCTGCTTCACCCTCACGGATTTCCGCCTCTTCCACAACCTCGCGGGAACGTTCATCCAGCGCTTCTGCGGGGTGTTGTGGTTTCAGAAGTGGCTCTGGTTGGATTTTCGCAGGCTGTAGATGCAATGTATCTCCACCGGCATATATGCCTTCGTGATACTGGATTTTAAGCCGTTTAGTATCCAGTTCCCTAACCTCTTCCACGTAATATTCTGCTTCTTCTGGCGTAAACCCAAGCCCGTGCAGCATTTCTCTACCAAGGGTAAGTGCAGATTCGAATGTTTCCCTAACCTGAAACTTAATGGGTCTATCCATCAGTTGCAGGGAATGAGTTCGATCATATGCTCTGGCGTAGATCGGGATATTCGGGAATTCTTCTGCCACAAGATCAACTATTTTATTACTGACTTCAGGACTGTGAACACAAATGCAAATTAGCTTCACATCACGAACTCCAGCGGCAACCAGCACGTCTTTTCTCGCTCCATTTCCAAAATAGATACGGAAGCCGAATTTGGCTGCCTGTCTAATAACCTGCGGACTGTTGTCGATAACGGTCACTTCGGTTCCCGATGCAAGAAGTGTTTGAGCGATCACCTGTCCCATGCGTGAGAACCCTACCAGTAAGACTGTGGATTGGGCCCCTTCGAAATCCTCTTCCGGTTCCTCTTCATTGTCCTGGTTGCGCAACAGAAAACCAGCAATCCAGACATAGGCGGGTGTCAGGATCATCGACAGGACTACCATCGCTATCAGAAATGATGTGGTTTGTGTATCGAGAATTCCAATTGCTGCAGCTGCGGCAAACAATACAAAGCCAAACTCACCATGTTGAG
>CAWUJF010000171.1:0-6532 GCA_963922405.1 uncultured Hyphomicrobiales bacterium
ATTAGGTGTAGCAACATGCTGTTATGGCGTTTTCAAGATTGTACCGTCAGGTTTAACAGTCAATGTCTGTACCACGCGAGGAGCAACAACTGTTGATCCAGAGCCAGAGTTTTCCTCAGTACCTTCAGCAGTATCAGATGTTGTTATCCGTTCTGTAGATTTTGGTGTAAGCGACGTATCAACAATTGGCTGTGTCGGCACTGCGCTTGTGTCTATGTTTGCGGGTTCTTCTGTTCTCGATACCAGTTTCTCCTGAGAAACTTTGGCCACATCATTTCCTTCAACTTTTTCAAATGTGACATTATCGGTATTGGAAACAACTCGACCGCCAGGATTTTCCGGTTTGACCTTAAATGGTGCTGCATCCGCTTTGATGATAGCAACTTCACCCGAGCCACCAGCGGTAAGCGATGGGTCGGATTTGCCCAGGAACCCGTAGCCGGTAACAATCACACCAGCAAACAAAGAAATTACCAAGGCTGCGACAGCGTACTTCATTCCGCCGCCTGATCTTTCATTTTCATTAGCTGCCGCGGGACCTTCGTAAAGATCGTCTGCTATTTCATGCATATGTCCGGGGTCTGCAACATCTTCGCCTGTTTCCACATATGAAGATGGACCATTTTGTGGCTCTGTTGAATGATCTGTCTCGGCTTTTGCAACGGCAGTTGCTGCGACACCAGCCGAGGCCGCGCCTGCGTAGATGCCGCCCTCAGTCAATGAAAAACCGGTTTCCTCCTGAACATCGTCTGCTGAAGAGGGTATCGCTGCCTCTTCAAAATCTGAAGTTGCTGTCTGGGTATCGTTGTTATCCCACCCGGCAGCTTCCTGCTCTTTTATACTCAGTTCCTCAGCGAAGGCTGTTTCAAAATCGATTTCAACAGACTGTTCAACCTCATCAGAAATTGAATCAAACTCCCCAGATTGGTTACTGATTGCATCTGAAAAGTTTTGCGTACGTTCAACGGCATTATCAAACGCGGCAGACATCTCCTGCTCAAGATTTGCTGCCACATCTGTACTTTGCGGAGTGCTGAATGACTCTACATCTTCAAGTTGCGAGGAAACAATCTCAGCATTGTTGTCTTCCAAAAGCGGTTCCGGCTCGTGCTGGATATCCAAATCCCCGTCCACACTATTCAGATTTTCCGTCGAGGAGAACTGCTCTTCGTACGTCTCTTCTTCGATTTCGAGTTCACCAGAAATTTCGTCAATAAGCTCACTCTCAAGATGATTGTTGAGTTCATCTTCAAATGTAGATTGAGAAAGGTCGGCCATCACTGTTTCTTCGATGAGCTCATCCAATTGCATGCTGGTAGTGGAGCTTGTTTCTGTAACCGGCAATTCAGCCTGGTCGTCGACCAATTTGTTGGTGCTTTCCACCGGGCTGTCATCTTCAGGTAATGGGTCAAAGCCTGTTGCGATGCTAGTATCTTCAACGGGTTGAGTAATTTCCAGCTCGATATTACTTAGATTTGCAACAAGTTCTTCTTCAAGATGTGCCTGAGGTTCGTTCAAGCTATCAAATCCAGAAGTTGTTTCCGGGATATCTGACGAGGCATCAGATTGTGCTGGTTCGCTGACATCCATAACCGGCGCTGTGACCGATGTGGTGTCCAGTTCAATATCCGGGTTATTATCACTATCCGGTACATCCAAAACGGCTACAAGATCATCTTCCAGGCTGTCGAATTCCTCGACCTCTGAAGGTGCTTCATAACTGTCTATGATTGTTGAAGTATCAGCGGTATCAGCACTGATGGTCTCTGTTTGAAATTCATCAACTGACGACTGCTCCAGAGAAGGCACTTCTTCCGGCTCTATTTCGACTGACAACATGTCATCGAAATTTGGTATATCATCATCTTGCGCACTTAGATCAGGTTCAGCCTTTGCTTCGATTGGAGCGGTATCTTCAATCTCTTCTGGTGAAGAAATTTCACCTGCAACAATGCGAGCTAGTTCTGCTAGAGGATCATCTTCCTCTATAATATTGTTTGACACATCTTTGTTGTGTTCTTCACTCATGATGCTTTACCCGTTTACATTTCACATATCCGGTGTCTGTAAAACCGCATTTTACAGATCGCGCTATCATGGTGCGGATATGGTCAGCGCATTTCTTCAGGCGCCTCAACTCCTATAACCCCAAGCCCTGAAGATATAACGTTAGCAATACTGCGCAATAACACCAGTCTAGACAATGTCAAGTCTGCATTTTTATCGTTAATAAAGCGTAATTCCGGCGATTCTTTGCCTCTACTCCAGTGTGTATGTAGTTCTGAAGCCAGCTCATACAAGTAAAATGCCAGTCTGTGAGGCTCATCTGCGCGTGCAGACTGGTCTATGATTCGCGGAAATTCGGCCGTTTTCTTGATCAAGGACAGCTCCCCGGGATCACTCAACAATAATAAATCTGCATCTGCCAGACTTTCATTTGAAGTATCCAGTTGAGGCATTTCACGCTCCGCCTGCCTGAACACAGAAGCAACACGGGCGTGTGCATATTGGACATAGAAAACCGGATTGTCCTTTGATTGCTCAGTGACTTTGGCAAAATCAAAGTCCAGTGGTGCTTCGTTCTTTCTGAATAGCATCATGAAACGTACGGCATCTCTACCCACTTCTTCCACCACGTCACGTAGCGTGATGAATGTGCCTGCCCTTTTGGACATGGTAACAGGTTCTCCATCGCGTAGGAGCTTCACCAGCTGGCAGAAAAGTACATCCAGTTCCGCTTCATCCCCTGCTACTGCTTTACAAACGGCCTGAAGTCGCTTCGCATAACCAGAATGGTCTGCGCCCAGCACATACACCATTCTTTTGAAGCCTCGATCGAATTTGTCCTGGAAATAGGCCACATCCGCAGCGAAATAGGTGTAACTTCCATCAGACTTTACCAACGCCCGGTCTGTATCATCCCCCACCGCTGTAGAACGAAACAGCGTCTGTTCGCGATCTTCCCAATCTTCAGGCGTTTCACCCTTCGGAGGTGGGAGTTTACCCTCATATACATGGCCGTTACTCCGCATTTTATCGAGCATCCGGTCAATTATGGAGGAGTTACCGTCAGATTTGTGCAAGTCTCTTTCTGAAAAGAAGACATCATGATGAATGTTTAATGCAGCGAGGTCTTCCCGGATCATATCCATCATGGATGAGATTGCTTTTTCCTTCAGGATATCCATCCGGCTTGCTTCATCCATAGATTTGAGTGCATCTGAATGAGCTTCTTTGAGTTCCATTGCGGGTGGAATGAGATATTCACCGGGGTAAAGCCCCTCAGGCACTGCTCCCATGTCCTCACCCAGGGCTTCGCAATACCTGTGGTAAAGGGATTTTGCCAACACATCGATCTGAACGCCTGCATCGTTGACGTAATACTCCTTTGTTACATCAAAGCCAGCGAAAGACAGCAGGTTAGCAAGAGAGTCGCCCACTACCGCACCCCTGCAGTGGCCCACATGCATCGGTCCTGTGGGGTTGGCTGATACATACTCAACATTTACCTTAGTGCCGTTCGAAACACCGTTTCGTCCGTAATTACCACCTGACTTGAGTATTTCGCTGAGGTGATCGTGCCAGAACGCGTCTGAGAGCCGAATATTGATAAATCCTGGACCAGCAATGGAAACTTCCTTTACTCCAGAAATTTTTTCCAGTTGTTCCGCCACTTTTTGTGCAATCTCGCGAGGATTTCCACCAACGGGTTTGGCGAGAACCATGGCCGCGTTAGTCGAAATGTCACCGTGGGAGGGATCGCGTGGTGGTTCAGCTGAAATTCTAGGTAATATAGGTGATATATCAATATTAAAATCAATGCTTTGAAGTATTTTCTTAATGTTATCTTCGAAGATGGAGAAAATGTTCATGCTGGATGCTTTGTCAGAATTTCAGACTCTTGTTGGGAAGTGATTGAGGGAACTACCCCAATTGCGGCGTAACGTCAAACAGCCGCTGGTGTTCCTTTATTGCATAATCATCAGTCATGCTAGCAATAAAATCTGCTATGGTTTGTGGAGTGTTGTTTGGATCAGTGTTTTTGATCATGTTTGCAAGGGAGTCTGGCTGTTTTTGCCATTCATTACAATAAGTTACAAATAGATCACGAATAATTTCTGTAGCAGCAGCACGCATTTTGAGAACGGAACCTGCCCTGTACATGTGATCAAACAGAAATCGTTTAATTTCAGTTTCCTTAGTTGCCATGTCCGAACTGAAGCAAATCATGGTTTTGCCAGCATTTCTGACATCTCCAATGCTGACTGGATTCAGCTCTGATAAATTTGCCTTTCCGTTTTCTATAACATCTTCGACCATGGAGGTGATCTGGCGTCTGATAATCTCATGGCGTAACCTTTTTTCTTCAAGGCCTGGATAGTCCGCCAAAATGGTTTTGATCGAGTCTTTAGCTATGGGTAATTCTTCAATGTCTTTGAAATCAAATAATCCTGCGCGCAAACCGTCATCAAGGTCATGGGCATTGTAGGCTATATCATCTGCTACCGCCGCACATTGAGCCTCAACACTCGCATAAGTATCCAGTTCCAGATCGAATTGATCGTTGAAGTCCAGAATTGTTTTCGGGATGTCATCACCTTTTAACGGACCATTGTGTTTGACAAGCCCCTCCAAGGTTTCCCAACTCAGGTTCAAGCCATCAAATTGTGCATATTGTTGCTCCAATTCCGTAACAATACGAAGAGATTGTGCATTGTGATCAAATCCGCCGTAATCAGCCATTACCTCGTGCAAGACGTCTTCACCAGCATGGCCAAACGGCGTATGGCCGAAATCGTGACAAAGTGCCAGACATTCGGCGAGATCTTCATCCACTTGAAATGCCCGTGCCAAAGAACGCGCTATTTGTGAAACTTCAATGGAGTGCGTCAATCGGGTGCGATAGTGATCGCCCACATGATGTACAAAAACCTGAGTTTTGTGTTTCAAGCGCCTGAAAGCGGTTGAGTGTATAATCCGGTCTCTATCGCGCTGAAATGGGGTTCTTGTCGGACTTTCTGCCTCTTTAAAAAGCCTTCCACGGCTTTCTGCAGCATGACAAGCATATGGTGCCAGGCTCTCCCGTCCAAATGAAATACTATGAAACTGGGTCACTTAGGCCCTCGAATCGAATAAACTGCCGTAAGATTTATTATACAGAATTCTTGAAGTTTATATTGATTATCGCCATTTTGGTTGTAAGCAATGTTTTATAAGATAACGCACTGGACGTGATGATAGAACTATGAACGCAAACACACCGAACAATTCTGTGACAGCGACCCCTTCTGCATTGAAGAGAATTGCCACGATCATAGATAAAGATGCTGAAAACACTGCCTTACGTATTTCCGTTGAAGGTGGTGGTTGTTCCGGGTTTTCATATCAGTTTGACCTCGTTGATCAGGAAAACGATGATGATCTGGTTATTGAAGGTGAAGGCGGAAAGATCCTTATTGATGAGATTTCTCTGATTTACATGGGTGGCTCAGTCATTGATTTTGTGGATGATCTCATGGGACAATCCTTTCAGGTCAAAAATCCTAACGCCGTGGCGTCTTGTGGATGCGGAACGAGCTTTTCCGTATGAAGATTGCCACATGGAACATCAATGGCATCAAAGCCAGACATGATAATCTGATTGAATGGCTGAAGCAGGCTCAGCCCGACGTTGCCTGTCTGCAGGAAATCAAGTCGATTGATGAGAATTTTCCCAGAACTGAAATCGAGGATCTGGGATATAATCTGGAAACGCATGGGCAAAAAAGCTTCAATGGCGTGGCTCTTCTTTCCAAGATACCATTTGATGAAGTGAGCCGCGGATTACCACTCACTGCCGAACAGTCTGAACCAGATGAGCAGGCGCGTTTTATTGAGGGTGTGTTCAGTTTTGCGGGCTCTGCAATTCGAGTTATCTCCTTGTATTTGCCGAACGGAAATCCGGTTGATACCGAAAAATTCCCATACAAGTTAAATTGGATGGCGCGTCTGGAGGCCTGGGTCCGCGAACATCTGGAGCTTGAAGAGGCTTTCATCCTTGCTGGCGATTATAATGTTATTCCCATGCCAGAAGACTGTCATGATCCAAAAGTTTGGGAAGGTGATGCACTGTATCGTCCGGAAAGCAGAACCGCGTTCCGTCGCCTTCTAAATCTTGGGCTCGTGGAAGCAATTCGAACAGTCAATGATAATGATGGAGTATACAGTTTCTGGGATTATCAAGGTGGAGCATGGCCCAAGAACCATGGAATTCGAATTGATCATCTTCTGATGTCACCTGAAGCAGCCAAGCTTCTTAAACAGGCCGATATAGATAAGTATGTGCGCGATTGGGAGAAACCATCGGATCATGTTCCCGTGTGGGTTGAATTGGCGTCCTGATACACGTCATTCAGCCTGAATTACATGCGTTGATAACGATACTGTTGAAAATTGCGATTGGCTTCCCCTCCCCGAATCGTCCTAGGGTTTCGTGAAGATACGTCATGCCGGCGTGTTGTGTGCCGGGGGGCTATATATGAATTTTCAAAAT
>CAWUJF010000172.1:0-6513 GCA_963922405.1 uncultured Hyphomicrobiales bacterium
GATTAGCGCATTTTTTCAAAGCTATGAGCAGACAAAAGCTGCTGTTCATGTGAAAGCAGGCGAGGGGTTTGAGGCAGAGCGTCGCGGCACCAGGGCAGGGCACCAATACAAACTCCTGGGCCATATCGGCGCCAATACCAGCGGTGTAGTGGTTGAGCCTTATCTCATCACGCTCACGAAAGAATCTGACACGTTCCCGGCCTTTCAGCATGCAGGCCTTGAGTTTCTTTACATGCTGTCAGGCGTGGTGGAATATGCCCACAGCAACAAGAGCTACCGCCTTGAACCCGGTGACAGCCTCTATTTTGATGCGGATGCTCCCCATGGTCCGAAAAAACTGATCAAGCTACCGGCTACCTACCTCTCGATCATTTCATACAAACCGTTGGAGTAAGAACTCAAAGCTGAATTTTCACTGTGGTGAAACTTTTGTTCTTTTTGTTTGACCCCTCCCGGCGCATCCTTAACATGGCTCAAAAACCAAGGAAAAGTCATGTGCGGAATAGTAGGATTGTTTCTGAAGGATAAGTCGCTGGAGCCAAAGCTCGGTGACATGCTTTCAGATATGTTGATTGTTATGTCCGATAGAGGGCCTGACAGTGCAGGGATTGCCATTTACTCGGACTCAGATAGCGGCAGGTCAAAACTCACGGTGCAAAGTAGCGACCCTGAGAATTCATTCAATGGCTTGGCCGAAGCCTTGTCCAAGGCGCTTTCAATCGATGTGAAACTGGAACTGCGCGATACCCATGCGGTACTGGATGTGCCATCTAATGCGATCGAACCTGTTCGCGGTGAAATAGCTGCATCCCATCCCGATATCCGTGTGATGAGCAGTGGTGAAGTCATTGAAATATATAAGGAAGTAGGCCTTCCGGCTGATGTGGTAGACCGCTTTGACATCCGCAGTATGAGCGGCACCCATGGCGTGGGTCACACCCGTATGGCAACAGAATCCGCGGTGACGACCCTTGGCGCTCATCCATTCTCTACGGATGAGGATCAATGCCTGGTTCACAATGGTTCCTTGTCAAACCACAATTCCCTGCGCCGCAAGCTCATCCGTCAAGGCATGACTTTTGAAACGGAAAATGACACCGAAGTGGGCGCAGCTTACCTTGCCCATAAAATGCAAAACGGGGCGAAGCTGGGTGAAGCACTGGAGGCAAGCCTCAAGGATCTGGATGGTTTCTACACTTTCGTCATCGGAACGAAAGACGGGTTTGGCGTATTGCGTGATCCGATTGCCTGTAAGCCTGCTGTGCTGGCTGAAAACGATCAATATGTGGCCTTTGGTTCTGAATATCGGGCACTGGCAAACCTTCCCGGCATTGAGGATGCCAAGGTCTGGGAGCCCGAGCCTGCAACCGTCTATTTCTGGGAACATTGATCATGGAAGCAATTGACCTGGCAGAAACCCCGTTGCGGGAATTGAACGAAACCCTTCAGGCCCAGTCTCAAGGGGTAAATCAGACAGAATGGGAAGTGTTGAACCCTCGCGGTGCCCATGCAATCGCGGTCGGGCTTGATGCCCCGATTTCGGTGAAAATCAAAGGTTCAACCGGCTACTATTGCGGCGGCATGAACAAGGAAGCACACATCAATGTGGAGGGGTCAGCTGGCCCCGGCGTGGCCGAAAACATGATGTCAGGTACCGTGATCATCGAAGGTGACGCGAGCCAATATGCCGGCGCAACCGGTCATGGTGGAACCCTGGTAGTGAAGGGCAATGCGTCTTCACGATGCGGCATTTCCATGAAGGGAATTGATATCATCGTTCACGGCAATATCGGTCACATGTCTGCCTTCATGGCCCAGTCCGGCAATCTGGTTGTTTGCGGAGATGCGGGTGACGCATTGGGCGACAGCCTTTATGAGGCACGGATCTTCGTGAAAGGATCGGTAAAGTCTCTGGGAGCGGACTGCATAGAAAAGGAAATGCGCGCCGAACACCTGGAAATTCTGGCAGAACTTCTGGAGAAGGGTCAGGTGACAGACGCAAAGCCTGAGGATTTCAAGCGGTACGGGTCAGCCCGCAAGCTCTACAATTTCAATATCGACAATGTCGATGCTTATTAAGGGGAGACTGTGATGACCAATCCTCCAACAACACCGCGCCAGCCATACACGTTTGATGAGTACATCAACTCAGAAATCCGCCGTGCTGCGCAGACAGGCATTTACGACATTCGTGGTGGTGGCGCGAAACGCCATGTGCCAAGCTTTGATGATCTTCTGTTCCTCGGCGCTTCCATGTCCCGTTATCCTCTCGAGGGTTATCGCGAAGCCTGTAACACAAAGGTTTCTCTGGGTACCCGGTTTGCAAAGAACCCGATCCATCTGGATATCCCTGTCACAATCGCAGGCATGAGTTTTGGTGCTCTCTCGGGTCCTGCCAAAGAGGCATTGGGACGCGGAGCTTCAGCTGCTGGCACCTCCACAACCACCGGTGACGGTGGCATGACACCAGAAGAGCGTGGCCAGTCCGAGAAGCTTGTCTATCAGCTGTTACCGTCACGCTATGGCATGAACCCTGACGACCTGCGCAAGGCCGACGCCATTGAAGTGGTGATCGGGCAGGGGGCTAAACCCGGTGGAGGCGGCATGTTGCTCGGTCAGAAGATTTCGGACCGCGTTGCTGAAATGCGTAACCTGCCGAAAGGGATCGACCAGCGTTCCGCCTGTCGTCACCCGGACTGGACCGGACCGGATGATCTTGAGATCAAGATCCTTGAACTGCGAGAGATCACCGGCTGGAAAGTGCCAATCTACATCAAGGTTGCCGGAGCGCGACCTTACTACGACACGGCTCTTGCAGTAAAAGCAGGCGCTGACGTGGTGGTTCTGGATGGCATGCAGGGTGGTACTGCTGCAACGCAGGAAGTCTTTATCGAGCATGTGGGTCAACCCACGCTCGCCTGTATCAGACCAGCCGTTCAGGCCTTGCAGGATCTGGGCGTTCACCGTGAGGTGCAACTGGTGCTCTCTGGTGGAATTCGCACCGGTGCCGATGTGGCAAAGGCAATGGCCCTGGGTGCTGATGCTGTTGCAATTGGCACGGCTGCGCTGATCGCGCTGGGTGACAATGACCCTAAATGGGAAAAGGAATATCAGGCCCTCGGCTCCACCGCAGGTGCCTATGATGACTGGCATGAAGGCCAGGATCCTGCAGGCATCACAACGCAGGAACCGGAGCTTATGAAACGGCTCGACCCGGTCGCGGCCGGACGCAGGCTTGCAAACTATCTCAAAGTGATGACACTGGAGGCTCAAACCATTGCCCGCGCCTGTGGCAAAAACGATCTTCGCAATCTGGAACCGGAGGATCTGGTAGCGTTGACCGTGGAAGCTGCTGCAATGGCTCAGGTCCCATTGTCCGGAACCAATTGGATACCGGGGCAGGAACAGAACTAGATTTTCTCAGGGAGGCTTACTTAATGGCAAAGGATCTTGCTAAATTCGCCAAGGATAAAGGCGTTAAATATTTTATGATTTCATTCACCGATCTGTTCGGCGGTCAGCGCGCAAAACTGGTCCCCGCCGCAGCAATCGGTGACATGCAGGAAGAAGGTGCTGGTTTCGCCGGATTTGCCACCTGGCTCGATATGACACCGGCTCACCCTGATATGCTTGCTGTACCTGATCCAGACAGTGTCATTCAGCTACCGTGGAAACCGGAAGTCGCCTGGGTTGCCGGTGACTGCGTGATGGAAGACAAACCAGTCGACCAGGCCCCGCGTAACACCTTGAAGCGCCTGATCGCTGAAGCAGCATCCGAAGGTATGCATGTGAAAACAGGCGTGGAAGCGGAATTCTTCCTCACCACCGCAGATGGATCCGAGATTTCCGACCCGCAGGATACAGCCGAAAAACCTTGCTATGACCAACAGGCCGTCATGCGCCGTTACGATGTGATCGCCGAGATCTGTGATTACATGCTGGATCTGGGTTGGGGGCCGTATCAAAACGACCACGAAGACGCAAACGGCCAGTTCGAAATGAATTTCGAGTTCGACGATGCCCTTGCCACCGCTGACAAGCATTCTTTCTTCAAATTCATGGTGAAATCGGTTGCCGAAAAACACGGCCTGCGCGCAACCTTTATGCCGAAACCTTTTGAGGGCCTCACTGGCAACGGCTGCCACGCCCACATTTCTGTCTGGGACAAGAAGGGCAAGAAAAACGTATTTGAAGACGGAAAGGACGAGTTGGGCCTTTCCGCTGATGGATACCACTTCCTGGGCGGGATCATGAAACACGCGACCGGCATGTGCGCGATCACCAACCCTACGGTGAATTCCTACAAGCGGATTAATGCCCCCGTTACGTCTTCAGGAGCAACCTGGGCACCAAACACAGTCACCTGGACGTCTAACAACCGCACGCATATGGTTCGGGTCCCTGGACCGGGAAGGTTTGAACTAAGGTTACCCGATGGCGCTGCAAACCCCTATCTGCTGCAGGCCGTGATCATCGCAGCTGGTCTTTCAGGCGTTAGAAGCAAGGCAGAACCCGGACGCCGGTTGGACATCAACATGTATACGGAAGGTCATAAGGCGAGGGGAGCGCAGAAATTGCCATTAAACCTGCTTGATGCCCTCAGAACCTTTGACAGGAATAAAGAGCTGAAGGCCATGATGGGAGCTGAGTTTTCTGCTGCCTTCCTGAAACTCAAGCACAATGAGTGGAACTCATATGTTTCTCATTTCTCGGAATGGGAAAAAGCAAACACGCTCGACGTTTAAGAGCATTTCAATTCGCAAAGAAAAAAGGTGCGCCCCGGCTAGTGGGCGCACCTTCCCTGCATACACACACGATATGCTCTTCGCTAGGAAGCTCAAGTTGTGATGGTCTTACTGCAGGATCGCCCTCTTTTCGTAACCCATCGATTTGTAGTCCGCTTCCAGTTCCCGGATAGCAATCGAAATACAGAATGCAGCTGCAATGCTGTGGCTTCGAATTGCCGGTAGGAACTGTTCCAGTTCATCGATGATAACGGAGAGGTCTTCGTATTCCTGTTCGTCACCATAGTGTTTCAAATTACCCATCCAAAGGACCTTCGCGGTGCCATTGTCCTTCCGGTCTCAGGATCACATAAGGTCCAGATAATGGAGTGACAGGATTTGGATGGCTGCTCGTCACCATGTCGCCTTCATAATATTTTCGATCAGTCTTGTATTGGACGGCTTCCTCTGTCCGTTGGATAAAGCCCATTCGTCTCCAGATAGCGCTGGTTTCAAGTTCTGACTGTCCGTAAAACCTTTGGTATCCTTTGGCTTTGCCAAGCTCTATCCCGGCTTTGACAATTCGAATTGCAGCCGTCGTGTCACGGAAATGGGGTAAGACCGCCAATCTCTCAATTTTTGCAAAGCCCGCGAAAAACCTCATGCGCATACACGCTGCAGGTTCGCGTCCCACATAAGCTATGAGATGGGTTGAGGAGTAATCATTTCCGTCCACATCTTCAGAGTAAGGTATTCCCTGTTCACCGATATATGCGGCACCACGGATCATGAAGACCTGTGAAAGCTCATTGGCATCATGAACGACCTTAACACCAATAGCATTCGGCTTCGTGTTTGCAGGATCGTAGGAGTCATATGTGGTTTTGCTTTCGAATTTGACTTCAGCGGCTCCCGCGCTTCTCTCGTAGGCAAACAAATCGGCACTGTAACTGCCAAAAATGTATGCCCCCTCAGTAAAGCCTAAATTATGCAGCAGTCTCGCAGCCTTTCGATGTGCTGCTTTGGCGTAGAGGGGGCATCCGGTGTAGGGTGCCCGGTCAAATTTCTCCATAACTAGGGCAAAGCCAGGGGTTGTATCAGGTGTAATACCCACTCCCCAGATGTATATCGCTGAAGGTTTTTCACCTTTTTTGCACACATGTTTCAGATCTGGATTGACTGTATCAAGTCTGTCATCTGAAAGGGCGATATGGCCAGATGTTGTAAGGGGCAGAATGATCACAGCACCTAGGCGCTTGGTCTTTTGATTCTGGAAAACCATAAGGATATCAGAATTGTGAGCCAGTACGCCATTAACTACATCTGGCGGAGAAGCTTTATCTACGTTATCGTAGAAAAGTTGACTCAATTCAAAAATTACGTCCTTGGTGGGTTCAATAAACTTAAAGTTCTCGGATTTCCGATTGCCTTTTAATTGGTCTAAGGGTCTGGCTTCTATCACTTGGTGCATTAATTTTCTCCCTGTGATATGGATGTAAGAGGGAGATTAAAACTTATGGACGGTGACAGGGAGATACCTAGAAAGAACACCCCTGTTCAAAATAATGAACAGTGGCTTCTGAGTGGCGATGCACCGAACCTTGGTGCGCTGCACTGGGATTTACTTCGCTATTTTCTGGAAGTAGCAGAGGCAGGAAGCTTTCGCGCAGCCGCCACATCGCTGAATATCGCCGTAAATTCTGTTCGCAAGCGCGTTGATGAATTAGAACGCGAAGTCAACTGTATCCTTTTTGTTCGTAAAGCAAATGGAGTTGAACTGACCAGTGAT
>CAWUJF010000173.1:0-6503 GCA_963922405.1 uncultured Hyphomicrobiales bacterium
GCCGCTTCCGAGCAATCTTCGTATCACAGTTCCATTCAACAGAGCCATTACTGGGTTTTTCAAGGCCGTGCATGAGACGCAACAATGTGGTCTTACCCGATCCATTTGGACCCATGATTATTGTGAACCCTTCGGTAGATACAGTCAGATCAACCGGCCCGACAATTACCTTGCCCCGTTTACGCACAACGGCATCAGTGAGCTCGAGCGGTAACACACTTTCTACCATGTGCTTGCTCTCTCGGTTTTTGAAACGAAGTGTATTGCCAAATTAACAATGATTGCCAGGAAGATCAGAATAAACCCTAGCGCTAACGCAAAGGCAAAGTCCCCTTTTCCAGTCTCCAATGCAATTGTGGTGGTGAGCACCCGTGTCACATGATCTATGTTTCCGCCGACAATCATGATGGCACCAACCTCGCCAATTGCCCTGCCAAATCCAGCAAGCGCTGCTGTCAATAAAGATCGACGAGCATCTTTTATTAGTGTGAAAATCCGCTGCCCCTTACTGGCATTCAAAGAAATCAATAAGTCATGATATTCAGCCCAAAGATCCCGTATTGCTTGATGAGCAATTGAAGCAATCAACGGCGTAATAATGATGACTTGCGCGATGATCATAGCTGTTGGTGTAAACAATAGCCCTAACACACCAAACGGGCCGGATCGCGACAGCAAAATATACACGATCAATCCCACAACTACGGGGGGCAAACCCATTAATGCATTGAGAATTGCTATCGTCATTCTGCGGTATCGGAAGCGATTGACGGCAAGCCACGAACCAAGGGGCATGGCAATTATTGATGCGATAACAACGGCAGTTATGGTGACTTGTAAAGAAAGAACAACGATCTCGATAAGGTCAGCATCCAGCCCAATAATAAGCAGAAGAGCCTGCCAAAGTCCGTTCGTAATGTCACTCATAACGCTTTAACAGGACCTTCCGGACAATTACTTCAGTAAGCTTCTTGCAAACGCTACTATGGCGTCTACATCTTCAAACTTCAACTCTACAGGTGGACGAAGGTCTTCAACATTTGGATCTGGCTCATCCCCCTCAAATCTTACGATTGACGGATGAGGCAGTCTTGCATGAAAACTCTGGAACCGGTCTTCCCAATCTTCTAGGGCATTGACCATCAAAGAGAACGAAGGTGTTGAGGAAATACCCGTAAATGGCTTGGAAGAGTCAACCACATGACAGCGCGAACAGTGTTTTTCGGATAACGATTTTCCTCTAGGCACTAATGCGCCAGCTTCTTGCGCCATGGTAGTACACGGCCCAGTAAGTACTATGGCTGAAATTAGGATGCTCCTCCAATGCATTCAAGCATTCTACAAGAACATGGATGAGGCGCAAGTGCAGTCCTTAGTTGTTAAGAAAGGTACCAGTGTTCGGCTTGCTTTCCACCGAACACCGATCTCTGCGTTTGATATTAGCTAGATGGTAGCAACACGCGGTTGATCACATGGATGATCCCGTTGGAAGCTTCAATATCTGCACTGATCACGCGAGCTCTGTCGACGTAAACGCCGCCAAAGCCACGACGTACACGCACTGTGGTATCGCCACTCTCTTTAAGTGTTTCAATCTTCGCTGGAGCCAATTTAGCAGCTGAAGAAGGAACACGGGCCGGCACCACATGATACTTCAGGATTGCTGCAAGCTGATCTCTGTTTTCTGGCTTCAAGAGATTTTCAACAGTTCCCTTTGGCAACTTCTCAAATGCAGCGTCTGTTGGGGCAAAAACTGTAATTCCATCCGTGTGCCCAAGAGCTCCAGCAAGGCCTGCAGCTTTAGCAGCAGCCAGAAGTGTGTTGAATTTTCCGGTCGATGCGGCTGTTTGAACGATATTGCTCGCATGTGCTGTGGAAGTAAGGAAAAGAGCGGTTACCGCTGCAACAATAATTTTTTTCATAATTTTCTCCGTGATGTGCTTGTCAGAGTTATTCTAACAATGACCAAGTCACGGGATCAGCGGCAATTGGGTTTCAAAAAAAGCAAAATTATTCGAAAGTGCGTCAAATTGACCAAAACGAATTTAAAAGTCTAAGGTCCCAAAACACCAAGTTTAGCCTCCGTTAAACTCGAAACGTAAACCCGGCCGTTTGCACCAGTGAGCGCTCCTGTGGTCAACGCGTAGGCACCGGACGGGTCTTGCACCGTTTGCCGAACCTCACCATCCTCTTCAAACCAAATTATGAACCCATATCTTTGTGGTTTCGGACGAACTGCCTGAGGAAGTCGCATAATTACTTTCCTCAGGAATGGACTACCGGATAACCGATCAACCGGTTCTGATCGCGGACTAGCTAAACCAAGCCAGAACGAACCATCGGCATCACGATTGAGATTGTCAGGAAATCCTGGAAGGTTTCGTAATATTCGTTCTGAAGCTCCCGAACCGTCCAGCGCAAACTTTGTAACCGAGTAGTTACCGGTTTCTGCGACCAGGAGATGTTTTTCATCCTTGGTAAGCGAAACGCCATTTGCAAAACTCAAACCTTCGATCACAACACTGGTTTCTCCCGTTGAAGGATCAAACTTCAGCACCCGACCTGTAAGCCCATGCTCCATCAAATCTAGAATTGATGCCGGAAGCGTTCCACCATTTTCCTTTGCGCCAAAACGCTGCGTTGCATCAGTGAAGTAGATTATACCATCGGATGTGATATCGAGACTATTGGCATACTTAATTGGTGAACCATCAGAAGTCTTGTTAGTTAGAAGCGTTTCCGACCCGTCCTCTTCAAACCGCACTAATCCCTGATAGGCGTCAGCACCATAAAGTATTCCATCAGGCCCGAATTCCAAGCCCAATATCCGACCATTGGAGTCGACATATTTGCCAACTTTATCTGTTTCGGGATCATAATAAGCAACAACACCGCTATGCGTAGACATATAAATTCTGCCGTCTGGGCCTTCGGTAAGATCCTCCGGCCCCACATAGCCACCCAGATCAATCAAACGCATAGAAGCCATATCATTATTTGCCCGGAAATCGCCCACATATCCGGCATTTGTTGGAGCGTTCCAGGCTTTTGGGTCAATCGGAACAGGCCAAAAACTAAGATAACCGAGCAATATCAACAGTGGAACCGCAGCTATCTTCAGGAATTTTCGCATCACAATATCTCACGCCGAAAAGCTGCAAACATAGTGGCCTGTGAATTTGTTGTAAACGTACAAACCACCCGGCAAGCACTGACAAAACGGCCAAAACAGCGGATTTCGTTGCAGAATAAGATGTTTCCTTTATAGATTTGATCCACAATTTTAATTGGCACCCTCAAATTTTTCCTATAAAACTCTATTCATTCACTCGGCGGGAGACCGAGGAAAACAGTTTATTAGTACATCCTAGGGAGGATTATATGAAAAAACTCGTATTGGCACTCGCGGCCACAACAATGATGTCAACTGCTGCACTTGCTGAAGATATCAAGATCGGCGTATTGCTCGGTTTTACCGGTCCAATTGAATCCACTGTGGCCAACATGGGCCCAGGTGCTGATCTCGCAATCAAGGAAGTAAGCGACAGTGGCGCATTGCTTGGTGGCGCGAAAGTTATACCTGTTAGAGGTGATTCCACATGTGTTGATGCCGCAGCAGCAACTGCTGCAGCTGAACGTTTGATCACCGCGGAAGGTGTAAAAGCGATCGTTGGTGGTGACTGCTCAGGCGTAACTGGCGCAACACTTCAAAACGTAGCGCGTCCAAATGGCATCGTGATGATTTCACCATCAGCCACATCTCCTGGTCTGTCTACTGCAGAAGACGATGGCTTGTTCTTTAGAACGGCTCCGTCAGATGCACGTCAGGGTCAGATTGTATCAGACATTCTGACTGGTAAAGGTGTTAAGTCTGTTGCGCTTACATACACCAACAATGACTACGGAAAAGGCCTTGCAGAATCGATCCAGAAAAACTTCGAAGCAGCTGGCGGTAAAGTAACGATTTCTGCAGCTCATGAAGACGGCAAAGGCGACTACTCGGCTGAAGTTGGTGCACTGGCTCAGGCAGGTGGCGACATTCTTGTTGTTGCTGGTTACCTTGACCAAGGCGGTAAAGGCGTGATCCAGGGTTCTCTGGATACAGGTGCATTTGACACATTCTATCTGCCTGACGGCATGGTGGGTGATGCGCTTCCAAAAGCAATTGGCGATGGCCTGAATGGTTCATACGGTGCTACTCCAGGTACCGACAGCCCAGGTGCAGCTAAATTTGCAGATCTTGCAAAAGCAGCTGGATTTGATGGAACTTCACCATTCTCAGCTGAAACCTATGACGCTGCTGCATTGATCATGCTTGCCATGCAGGCAGCTGGATCATCAGACAGTGCCAAGCTGAAAGACAAAGTAATGGAAGTTGCTAACGCTCCAGGTGAGAAAATTTTCCCTGGTGAATTGGCAAAAGGCTTGAAAATCCTGGCAGACGGCGGCGACATTGATTATGTGGGCGCCTCAGCTGTTGAGTTGATCGGACCAGGTGAATCAGCTGGTAACTACCGTGAAATCGAAGTTAAAGACCAAGGTATTGCTACAGTTCAATTCCGCTAATATCGGTCTATAATAAAAAACCGGGCGCATAACATTGTGCCCGGTTATTTCCATACGGGGATAGCCAAAATTCGGTAAAATTTGGCGGGGTATTGCGTAAATGATAGTCGTTGAAGACGTACACAAACATTTTGGCGGCATTCGCGCGGTCGACGGCGCATCTTTGTCGATTGAAACTGGTTCAATAACGGGATTAATCGGACCAAACGGCGCGGGCAAAACAACACTATTCAATGTCATTGCTGGTTTACACAAACCAACCTCAGGGAGAATTCTCCTTGATGGCGAAGATATATCGGGATTGGAACCACACGAGCTCTTTGCAAAAGGCCTGCTTCGAACCTTCCAAATCGCCCATGAATTCTCAACCCTGACTGTCCGTGAAAATCTGATGATGGTACCTGATCATCAATCTGGCGAGAGTCTTGTGCAAACGTGGACAAACTCAAGAAAAGTCCGAGAAGAAGAAGAGCGGATCAGGGAAAAAGCTAACGAAGTTATTGAATTCCTCGAGATACCTCAGGTTGCCGATGAGCTTGCAGGTAATCTTTCAGGTGGACAGAAAAAATTACTTGAGCTCGGCCGCACCATGATGGTTGACGCAAAAATCGTGTTTCTTGATGAGGTAGGTGCCGGTGTAAACCGCACACTGCTTAACACCATTGGTGATGCGATCATCCGCCTCAACAAGGAACGTGGCTACACTTTCTGCATGATCGAACATGATATGGATTTCATATCCCGCCTTTGCAATCCGGTGATTTGCATGGCTGAGGGTAAAGTACTCGCTGAAGGAACAGCAGAGGAAGTGAAAAACAACGAAGAGGTCATCGAAGCATATCTGGGCACCGGCCTCAAAAACAAACCAGCCAAGGAGGAAAGCTAATGGCCTTTCTGATTGGCGAAAACATGACTGGCGGATACGGCGGTGCAGACATCTTACATGACTGCACTATCGGTGTTGAAAAGGGTGAAATCGCAGTAGTTGTGGGCCCCAACGGTGCCGGTAAATCGACAGCGATGAAGGCAGTCTTCGGCATGTTAAACATCCGTGAGGGACAAGTTCTTATGGATGGTGAAGATATTACAAACCTTACCCCGCAGGCCCGCGTACAAAAAGGCATGGGGTTTGTACCCCAAACAAGCAATGTTTTCACATCCATGAGCGTAGAAGAAAATCTCGAAATGGGTGCATTCATTAGAGAAGATGAAATCTCCGAAACGATGGAGCAGGTTTTTGAACTGTTTCCTATTTTGAAAGAAAAACGAAGTCAGCCAGCAGGCGAACTTTCAGGCGGTCAACGCCAACAAGTAGCGGTAGGCCGGGCTTTGATGACACAACCCAAAGTACTGATGTTGGATGAACCCACCGCAGGTGTTTCACCAATTGTAATGGACGAATTATTTGATCGTATCATTGAAATAGCGAAAACGGGCATCGCAATATTGATGGTTGAACAAAACGCAAAACAGGCACTCAATATCGCTGACAAGGGCTATGTATTGGTGCAAGGGCGAAACCGGTACACGGACACTGGTGAAGCCCTGATGGCTGACCCTGAAGTCCGAAAAGCGTTTCTGGGGGGATAGTGGATATGACGGATATTCTCAACGCATTGGTACTTCTCGCCAACTTCCTGATCATACCGGGTCTGGCATATGGAAGCCAACTTGCCCTAGGCGCATTGGGCGTAACATTAATTTACGGCATTTTGCGTTTCTCGAATTTTGCGCATGGAGAATCCATGGCGTTCGGCACCATGGCGACAATTCTGTTCACATGGCTATTCCAGTCCTGGGGTATATCGCTAGGACCTGTTCCAACGGCCTTGCTTGCCTTACCGTTCGGAATTGTTTTCGCAGTTGGCCTTCTACTAGTGTCTGACAAGCTAGTTTACTAATTTTATCGTCAACACAAATCAAGCCCGGTGATATTT
>CAWUJF010000174.1:0-6498 GCA_963922405.1 uncultured Hyphomicrobiales bacterium
CATCGTCAGCATGTCGGCTTGCACTTGTGCAGCATCCGCCAGTGCTTGTTCCACAACTTTCAAACCTGCCGAAATATCTCCGGCAGGTGAATTAGCTTGATATAATGCCAGACGCATCAGCTCTTCAATCGGGTCCAGATCTGATCATAAACCTTTTGAGTTGCCTCATCACACACAGCGATGAATGCTCCTGCGCCAGCTCCATCTCTTGGATTGTTTTCCGGCATTGTGGCGAGTTCTTTATCAAGGAATTCACCGACACCTTTTATGCCAGCTGAATAGCGGGCGAAATTAGTCACCGCTGCAATGTTTTCAGGCTCAAGCAGGAAGTCCATAAACTTGATTGCATTTTCCCGATTAGGTGCATCTTTCAAAAGCACCACATTGTCCATCCAGACCACATAACCCTGGTCAGGATAAGAGTACTCAATATTTGCACCCTCTGCGCGACCCTTGGCAGAGAACCCATTGTAGATCATGCCAGCAGCAGCATCACCGGACACCAGAACATCCTTGGCTATATCGGAGCCAAAAGAAGCCCAATGTGGTTTCGCTGATTGCAGCAGTTCATCCAGTGCTTTCAATTCATCACGATTGGTCGAGCATTGTGGAATGCCAAGATGAAGTGATGCAAGCGCCATTACCTCGCCCTGACTGTCAAGCATGTTGATCTTGCCTTTGAGCTCTTCCGGCGGATTGAACAGAATGTCAGTTGTGTTGATATTTCCGGAATAAACATCCCGGTTGACCGAGAAACTGGTTGAACCCCACTGATATGGGATTGAATGCTTTCTTCCCGGGTCAAAAGCCACATCTATCCACTGGCCGTCAATATTGCCAAAGTTGGACAATTCTCCAGGCTTGATCGTATCCAGCAAACCTTCGCCTGCCATTATCTGAACCATGTAATCACCTGGAACTGCCAGGTCATAACTACCTAGCTTGCCCGCTTTTAGGGCGGCCAGCAGAGCCTCGTTACTGTCGTAAGTGTCCATGGTTACATCGACACCGCTCTCTTTTTCAAACTCTTCAATAAGCTCATTCGGAATATATTCGAACCAGTGATACAGAGACAATTTCCCCTCAGCAAACGCACTGCTTGATGCCATAATCAGAGCTGCACTGCCCAGAAGCAAAGATTTGATTTTCATGACGTTACTCCCTCTTTGTCATCGCTCGGAAGCGTGTCCTCCCCACGTTTTCCAAGCACGTAGGCGAGTGTGACAAAAACAACTGAAAACAGCAAGAGCAAAGTCGATAGGGCCATTATGTTGGGCTTGATGCCCTGTTTGACAGCGCCAAAGATTGCGGTTGGCAGGGTTTCAACACCAGCACCTTTTACAAAATTTGTGATGATGAAATCGTCGAGCGAAATGATGAATGCAAGTAGAAATCCTGACATGATCCCCGGCCAGAGTATGGGCATCAGTACATGCCGGAATGTGTTCCAGCGGCTGGCGTAGAGATCCTGCGCTGCTTCTTCGTAACTTGCATCAATTCCCTGAAGCCTGGCCGAGATTGGCAGATAGGCAAACGGGATGCAGAAGACAATATGTGCCACCAGGATCGATAATATGCCAAGTTTGAAACCTATGGCTGAGAAGAATATGAGCGTCGCGACGGCTGTCACGATTTCTGGAACCATGATTGGTAGCGAAATAAGGCCAAAAGAAACTGACTTGCCGCGAAAGCTTCCGCCTCTTACCATGCCGATTGCTGCTGCGGTTGCGATCACTGTGGCCACCGTCGCCGCTGCAACAGCAATTGTCAGAGAATTCCAGGCAGCCAGTTTAAACTTCTCGGACTCAGCTCCATAAAACACATCAGCATACCAGCGTAACGAAACACCCTGCCAATTGGTAATCGATAGGCTGTCATTGAAACTGTAGACCATGACCACAATGAGTGGAGCGTAGAGGATGAACAGGCACAGACAAGTGATGCTGAAAAACCCTGTATATTTGCGTATATTCAATATCCCGTCCATCAACTGTTCTCCCGGGATTGAGCACGCGCATAAAATAGAAGAGATATCAAAACCAGGCTGAGCAGGATCATGGATGCAGCAGCCCCGAACGGCCAATTGCCAGCGTTGCCCTTGAACTGCTCTTCAATCAGCGAGCCGATCATGAAGGTCTTGGCGCCTCCCAAAAGGTCGGGGGCTAGAAACGCACCAAGAGAGGGAACAAAAACGAGAATACACCCCGCAATAATGCCTGGCTTTATGACCGGAATAACAACTCTCCAGAGGATGGTCCATTTCGGCGCATAGAGATCAGATGCGGCTTCAGAAAGCGCAAAATTGTAGCGTTCAACCGCCGCATAGATCGGTAAAACCATGAATGGCAAATAGGAATAAAAAAGACCAAGCTGCACGGCAATATTCGTGTTGATCAATTCCAGCGGAGCATCAATCACTCCGACGGAAAGTAATCCTTCGTTGAGTGGACCATTCTCGCGGATCAGAAACTTCATCGATATGGTTCTGATCAAAAGGTTTACCCAATAGGGGATTGTCACCATGAACAACCAGATTGCCTTACTTTTTTCTGACCGCGTGGCGATATAAAAGGCAGTTGGAAAGCCGATCAGCAGGCAAAAAAACGTGGCACCAACAGCTTGAAGGATGGAACGCACAAAGATCGAAATGTATGTCCATTCAATTTTCGGAGGATCATCGCCGAACAAGCCCCGATCGAAGATAAACTGGTCATAGGCCGCCAGCGTGGGCTCCCAGATTACGCCACCCCGAAACTCCTTGGTCAAAAACGAATAGACCAGCATCAACAGAACTGGAACTGCAAGAAAGAAACCGATTGCCAACCAGCTTGGCATAAGAAGCCAGTTTCTTATCGGCGAAAACGCCGATGAAACCGTTCTTCCATGTCCAATCCCGGCCGCCATCTTCTACTCCACCAAAAATTGCGCTGCACCGTCGGCGATCTGCACGAACACGCTTTGACCCTCGCCAAATTGCTCAGATGTGGCGATGCCGTTCTGCATACGGGCAATTAGAGATAATTCATCACTGAGTGCCACTTCAATCTGAGAGTCTGTTCCCAGATAGGTCGTAGCGCCCACAGTTCCCTGAAGTGCGTCCTTGCCGTTCGACTGAAGCGAGAGGAGAAGGCGTTCAGGTCGCAAAGAAATTGTACCGGCCTGACCGACTGAAACTTCAGATTTTGATGTGGCTTTCAAAGTTTCGCCATCCGATAGCCGGCAGGTGAGTTTATTGCCCGACACAGCTTCAACTGTTGCATCCAGAAGGTTAGTTTCACCGATAAAATCAGCAACAAAACGATTGGCCGGCCGTTCATAAATTTCAGTCGGGTTCCCGACCTGCTGAACATTGCCCGCAGACATCACAGCAATCCTGTCAGACATTGAGAGCGCTTCTTCCTGATCATGCGTGACGAATATGAATGTAATACCGGTTTCGCGCTGGAGACGTTTAAGTTCCTTGCGCATCTCCTGACGCAGTTTCAGATCAAGTGCGGATAATGGTTCGTCCAGCAGAAGTACCTTCGGTTTTGGCGCCATGGCTCTTGCAAGCGCAACCCTTTGCTGCTGGCCTCCGGAAAGTTGCCCGGGCTTACGATGCACAAACTGTTCAAGCTGAACCATCTCCACCATTTGGTCGACACGGGCGTTTGTTTCAGAAGCCGACCATCCGAGCATTTTCAGTCCGAACCCGATATTCTCTGCCACTGTCATATGAGGAAACAATGCATAGTTCTGGAAAACTGTGTTCACCGGTCTTTTGTTCGGCGGCAGGTTTTCAATTTCGTCTCCATAGAGATGGATCGTGCCAGCTGTTGTGTTCTCAAAACCGGCGATCATTCTCAACAGAGTTGTCTTTCCGCATCCAGACGGGCCAAGAAGGGTAAAGAACTCATTGTCGACAATCTCAAAACTCACATTGCTGATGGCAGTGAAATCGCCGAAATCCTTACGGACTGAGTTGATAGATACAGCCGCTTCCATCAATCCACCGCCAATTCTGCGATTTCCCGGCGGAAGGGTAGTGCATCACCAATGTCTTTTTCATCAAGGTTTCTTGCATAATTATGTCCGGCATAAGTTGCCCAAGCGATTGGTCCGGGTGCGATAGCATCACCAATAATTTTCACAGACTTGATCCCCGCATCTGCCCAATTGTCTCTTCCTTTGAGAAGGTCATGATAAATCCTATCATTCGAAATGCGCGAGGCGACAAGGACAACCGCATCACTATCCATCTCCGCTGTTTCACCGGTATAGACGCAATTTGTTGTAACGGATTCCTTGCCTATTGACGCAATCCCCTTGTTGAGCAGAATTTTCACACCCATCTCTGCCAATCGTTTGTGGATCTCTGCCTGTTCAAGAGTATTTACGGTCCATTCGGACAGATAGGCACTGGTTGTTACGACGGTAACGTCGCACCCTTTTTGAACGAGCAACTCGGCAAGTACTCCACCCATGTAGTAATGGTCATCATCATAAAGGGTGACTTTACCTGTTGGAAATCGATCTGACATCAGATCATCAGGCGTATAGATAGGCATATCCGGATCAATTGGAGGCGGGACTACATGCTGCCTGGAAACACCGTCAGAACGCCATTTCGAACCCGTTGCGATACAGATATTCTCAAATCCAAACTCCAACACCTGTTCTGCTGTGAGTTCGGAAGCAAAATAAGTTTCCACGTTAGGCAGTTGAGAAAGCTGATACTCGCGATAATCAGCAACCCGTCCCCAGGCGGAGAGGCCTGGCAACTTTCGCTCCTTGGCCACACGGCCGCCCAGATGGTCGCCAGCTTCGGCCAGAGCCACATCATAACCGCGCTTGGCACACGCCAATGCAGCTTCCAGTCCGGCTGGTCCGGCACCGACCACCAGCACATTATTGGATGCGCCCTTTTGGTTCATCTTTTCGGGATGCCAACCCTTGCGCCACTCTTCCATAAAGGCGGGATTTTGCGTGCACCGGCTAATCGACATGGTCATGTCACCCGTGATGCAAATATTGCAGCCAATGCATTCGCGAATATCCTCAACCCGGCCTTCTTCTATTTTCTTCGGCAGGAACGGGTCGGCAATTGATGGTCTCGCACATCCGATGAAATCGAGCGTCCCGGTCTTAATCTGCTTTGCCATCACATCCGGGCTAGTAAAGCGTCCAACACCCACAATCGGTTTCGAAGTAAGTGATTTAATGCCGGTCACAAGTTCAAACTGTGCAGCTTCTTCCTTAAACCTTGAAGGCCCGGAACAATCCTCCCAGGCCCCGTGCGCAAGGTCCCAAAGATCGGGCAGGTCCTTGTGCATTTCGATAAAGTCACGCACCTCAGAGTTTGCAAATCCGAGATCGCCGAGCATCTCGTCGAGCGACAATCTCAGCGTAATCCCCATAGTGTCACCGATGGCATCACGCACATCATCGACAACTTCTCTGATAAACCGGGATCGGTTTTCCAGACTGCCACCATACTCATCGGTTCGATGATTGGTAATTGTTGAGAGAAAGTGCTGCAATATCCCGAATCCGTGAGCACCGTAAAGGCAAACCAGATCAAATCCAGCTGTTTTGGCTCGCTTGGCGGCATTCACATACCACCGTCTTAGATTTTTTATGTCTTCCTTATCCAGTGCTCTTGCCTGCACAGGGTCATTGGTGAAAGTACGAATAGGCTGAGCACTAACCGCCAGCGGAACTTCTTTCGTATAAAGGTTTGGTCCATTGACACCGGAATACGCCAACTGAATACCGGCCAAAGCGTCATGCCCTTTTATCCGATCTGCCATTTTGGCAATCATCGGAATGTCCTTGTCATCCCAAAGGCGCAACTCGATAAAGGGAGCAATTTCAGAGGTGTGATGCATTTCGCATTGTTCGGTGAAAACAACGGCCCAACCGCCTTCCGCTTTCACACCGCGCATTTCAGCGGCAGCAGATGGATCGCGATAACCGCCACCGTTACAGTGTGGGACCTGATAGAATCTATTCTTGGCCGTGACCGGACCAATCTGTACGGGCTCGAATAAAATACTGTACCTGTCGTCCGATCCCATTCTTCCCCCCAAGGAGCTTGTCCAGATTAAAACGAAAGAAATCTAAGCTTTAGAGTTTCCAGTGTGGACCATGCGATGTCAAGAACGATGACCGTCGTTAGCCAGCCACAAAGACTAAAGCATAAGAATTCGCAATTTGCCTTGTGAAAAGAGTTAGGCGACAGCCGCTTTCCCGGCGATCCAACCCAGGACTACCGCGCTCAACAAGCCATTACCGGACAGATATCCGCTGTCTCCTTTTCCGGAAACACCGCAGGCAGCGCCACCTCCTGCAAAAAGATTGTTGATGGTTGTCCCATCAGTTCGCAGGACTTGAGCATTTTCGTTCACGCACAACCCACCCTGCGTATGAAACAGAGCACCAGTGACGCGGACACCACAATAGGGTGGGGTAAGTGGTTTGTTCCCGAATGAGCGTCCAAACTGGTCAGTCTCTTGTGTG
>CAWUJF010000175.1:0-6487 GCA_963922405.1 uncultured Hyphomicrobiales bacterium
GGTCTTTTCCCGACCGGCCAAATCGGTTGCGTTTTGGGTTGTGCAAAGATGATTTTGAGTTAGATAAATTAGCATCTGCGCTGAAAAAACATGTTTGATCCTCTTTTTCTTCTGCTGATCGCTTTGGTGATTGATTGGTATCTGGGTGAACCGGAGTTCCTGTGGAGCCGGCTACCGCATCCAGTTGTGTTTTTCGGCAAGGTTGTGTCCTATCTCGACAAGGCGCTTAACCACAAAGAGCATACTCCGCAGCAACAGTATCGTAACGGATCGCTGGCTTTTGGGCTGATGATGCTCGTGGCACTATTCGTTGGGCTGGGATTGGCGCATCTGGTGGATCGCCTGGGAATTTTTGGTTTCATTCTCGAAGTCTTTGTGGTGTTTGTCCTGTTGGCCCAAAATAGCCTGGCCAAACATGTGATTGCGGTAGCGGACGGGCTGGATAATGAGGGGCTAAAGGGTGGCCAAACTGCTGTGGGCATGATTGTGGGACGCGATCCCGAAATGCTCGATAAGCCGGGCGTTTGTAGAGCCGCGATTGAAAGCCTGGCAGAGAATTTTTCCGATGGTGTTGTGGCACCTGCCTTCTGGTATCTGGTTTTCGGGCTTCCGGGGATAATCATCTACAAGATGATCAACACAGCAGATTCCATGATCGGCTACAGAAACGAAAAATATCTATGGTTTGGAAGAACGGCAGCCCAGGTGGATGACCTCGCAAACTGGATCCCTGCGCGTATTTCATCATTGTTTATTGCCTGCGGTGCCGGAATGTTAGGGGGAGGAAAAGCCTTCAAACATGCCATGCTTGTCGCGTTGAGAGATTCTGCACTGCACCGTTCTCCAAATGCCGGTTGGCCAGAGGCGGCCATGGCGGGTGGCGCTAACATCGCCCTTGGTGGACCTCGGATTTATCAAAACGAAATTGTACAGCAGGCCTATTTAAATGGGGCAGGCAAACGCCTCCTGAACGCCAGCGACATTCGTGAAACCGTTGACATCTTCTCGATGGCTTGCTTCACCATTTGGGTGATTATTGGTGTTCTGGCGGTAATATTCTAACAGGCTCTGCAAAGGGTGGCATTTCTGCGAATACCTGTTTGAAAGTTTTGCCTTCCCAGGCCATCTGTGTTGCCCGGATCACACCTGCATGGCACACAATGGCGGTTTCCAGATCAGCGTGTTGTAACGCTTCAAGGACCCGTTCCTGAACATCAGCAAAGCTTTCACCACCAGGTGCTTTATTGTCAAACGGGTTTTCGAACCATCTGGCAGAGACTTCCCGGTCAATATCCGCCCACATCATACCTTCGAACTCACCCATGTTCATTTCCCAAAGACGTTCATCGTAAACAGGCTCGATGTCATGTCTTGCAGCGATTGAAATTGCGAGCTTCCGGCAACGAAGCGCAGGGCTGGCAATAACCCGTTTCACGTGTGGGGTAATCTCTATGGCCTTTTCTATCTGTGTATGGCCGATTTCAGCAATGTCCAGATCAGTCTGGCCATAGCACATGCCGGTGGGAACATCAGGGGTAGGGTGGCGGAGAAAAATCATGACCAAAGTCCAGACAGAGTAATTAGGATTGTTATTTCACACAGTTGCTGCATGGCACCCAGTCCATCACCTGTGTAACCACCGAGGCGGTGAATTAGGTAGCGCAGAAATAGAGTTGTAACAGCAAAGCCAGCAATCAAGGCCAAAAGCCCAAGAAATTCTCCGAAGATGTAAGCAGCTGCGGCGGCAATCAGGGTGGTGAGTAGGAATTCTGTATTGGATATCCGGCCGGATACCTGATCGCCAAGTCCGGATTGTCGGGCATAGTCTGAATATTTCATGGCCATCGAAATTGCAGCTCTGCTGGCCGTATGAGCGATAATCAATGCAGAGAAGCCACTTGCTATGCTCAAACCAGCCAAAGATACCCATCTCAATCCGGTTGTTGTGATCAGAGCGAGCGTGCCATAGGTGCCAATGCGGCTGTCACGCATGATTTCAAGCGCTCGCTCCTTGTCCACAACGCCACCAAGTCCGTCTGCACAATCAGCCAAGCCATCTTCGTGCAGTCCGCCCGTAATTACGATGCCGGCAAGAATAGCCAACCCGGCAGCAACCAGTGGTGGCAGGAACTGTGCAGACGCAAACCATATGGTTGCGACAACTAGACCAATTAGAAGCCCAGCGATCGGAAAGAAAACAACCGCGTCTTTAAGCTTTGCATCAGGACTAATTTTCGAACCCAGAAATTCCGGCAATCTCACTTTTGTAAAAAAGCCGAGAGAAAGCGCAAATTTTGCCAGAATTTGATCCAAATTATTCTTCCTTACCGCTTACACCGGCACTTTCGAATGTCGCCATTTCATTTAGCATGGCACAGGCAGCTCTTAACAATGGAAGAGCCAGGAGAGCACCAGAACCTTCACCCAGTCGCAGTTCAAGGTCGAGTAGGGCGTTTGCATTGAGTTTCTCAAGCATTGCCTTGTGGCCGGGCTCTTTCGACTTATGAGCGAAGATCACATTCCCGGTGAACTCAGGATGTATCTTAAGCGCGACCATAGCGGCGGATGTGGCAATGAACCCGTCCACCAGGACCACAGCCTTTGCACCGGCTGCACCCGCCAGGGCCCCCGCCATGCACGCGATCTCAAAGCCGCCAAATGCGCACAATGCCTCAACCGGGGAAAGTTTCTCCTGTTTCCGAGCGGCTGTGCGTTTCAGAATTTCTAGTTTCTTTTCGACACCCTGCGTGTCCAATCCGGCACCAGGTCCCGCTAGGACATCCAGTGGGATGTCTTCAATGGCGTGCGCTAGCAATGCGGCGCTCGAAGTGTTGCCAATTCCCATTTCGCCAAGTGCAATGACCTTGGCACCTTCGACCACGGACTTTTCGGCAAGGTTCTTACCGAAGTTTACAGCGGCAAGTGCTTCTTCCCTGGTCAGGGCGTCTTCCTTTAAAGCGTTCCTTGTACCTTTGCGGATATTTGCGCGGACTAGATCCGGGTGGTTGGGCAGATCACCAACAACGCCTGCATCTACCACGGTGATTTCCACGTTGTTTGATCGGGCAAACACATTGGCTGCTGCTCCACCAGACAGGAAATTCAGCACCATTTGAGCCGTGACTTCGCTGGGCCAAGCGGAAACACCTTCCTCCACCAACCCATGATCTCCGGCAAAAAGCAGAAGTTTGGCAGGATCTGCCTGGGGGCTGTCGCTTTCTTGAGCAACAGCAATTTGAAGCGCCAATTCTTCTATGCGCCCCAATGAACCGGGGGGCTTTGTTTTGATATCTATTTGCTGCTGAATGTTATTGGCGAATTCAGAATTTCGTGGAGTGTCTATCATTTGGTACAGATACTGGTTTTGTTTGAATTGAATATCCATTAGACGGTTTATCACGCAAAGTCAGCTAATTGTTGCTTTGTCCAAAAGGAGTTAGACACTTGGGTGCAAGCCAAAATCTTATCATTCGATTTGCCCCGATCATTTTTGTCTTATTATGGGCTACGGGATTTCCCGCTGCCAAGTTCGGAACAGCAGCATCCGGACCATTCATTTTCCTGTTAATCCGGTTTCTCGCTGCTTTTGCAATTCTGGCAATCCTTGTGTTTCTGGCTTATGGAGCAACGAAGTCAGATCGGCAGCAGGTATTACATTCAATACTAGCCGGGATGTTGGTACAGGGTGTTTATCTGGGTGGTGTTTTCTTTGCCGTGTCCAAAGGAATGCCGGCTGGTATTTCGGCGCTGATTGTTGCACTTCAGCCTTTTCTGACCGCAGTTTTTGCCTTTTTCTTGTTGAAAGAGGAATTGCCTCTACTGAAAGCGTGTTTTTTCGTCGTTGCACTGTTTGGGGTGGTTTTGGTGCTGTTTCCTGAATTGAGTTTGTTCAAAGCAATTCCCGGAGTAACACCATTAACACTGGGTGCAGCATTTGCCTCGGCTTTGGGAATTAGTTACGGCACGGTTTATCAAAAGAAATATGTCACGGAACTGAATTTATGGGTCACTACAATGTGCCATTTTATTGGCGGCGCGATCGTTATGATCCTCGGAATGTGGGTTTTTGGCGTTGGTGAATTATCCTGGACTTTGCAATCAATCCTGACACTGGCTTGGTTGATATTTGTTTTGTCTATCGGGGCGGTTGCGCTGCTTATGTATCTGATCAGGCGGGACAGTTCCGCGTCAGTCGCTTCACTATTCTTTCTGGTTCCTGTTGTGGCCGCGCTTATGACCTGGTTCTTGTTTGGCGAGACAATGAATGCTGTACAACTACTTGGTGGAGCAATTGTGGTATTGAGCGTCGCTGTGACTTCCAGAATCTAGAGGTAGAAAAACAAAACCCGCTTCCATTGGGAAGCGGGCATTGAGTTGTTTTATGTTGTCGTTTCTTATTTTGAAAGACGTAGTGCTGCGATTTCAGACGCAATACTTGCGAACGCGTCATCCAGCTCGTTGCCATCCACGTCGTGGTAGAACTGACCGGTTGGCGTAATGTCTGAGTAACGCTCATCAGGTGTGCCTTCTGCAACCAGGATACGTCCAGAGCCAGCACAAGCTTCAAGCAGGTCACGTACACCGCCGGAGTTCGGTACTTCAAATGCAATTGCATATATCGAAACGCCATCGTTTTTGATGTTTTCACATGCCTGGGCAGTGTGAGCGTTCATAATATTCTCAAAGTCATTGTTGCTTTCTGGCGTGTTATCGAACTGGTTTGAGCCACCGCCGAAAGTTCTTCCAGAGTAGATTGTGTCTGCAAGATCTGAAGACTTCAAACCATCCAGCCAGCGGTTATGAGAATCATCGCCTGTGATTGGGTTCAGAAGCTTGTTTTGCTCACGGGCATAACCCCAAGCACCATAAGCTGATCTGTTTGGCGTGCTGTCGCCGTCAGTGGAATAGAAGTTGTTACCATCGGTCAATGCCACGATAAACTTCAGATTGTTTTCCGCATCTTTGGCTCGCCCTTCAGTGAACGGTTCTCCCGGGCTCAGTGTGCGCCAGCCCCAAGTCAATCCCTGCTGGATGTTGGTTGTCCCGCGGGCATCCAATCCTGTAATAGCATCCAGTGTAGTTTGCTTGGTAGCAGTCAATGGAGTGATTGGATCGGTTGTGCAACCACCATTTGGTCCGTAGTTGGTGTTACTACTCTTGGAGTAACCCTCGTTGGTATCACCATCGTCATCACGGGTTCTGTGGTTCTGGTATTTGAACAACCAGTTTGTTCTAAAGATCTGGTCTCTTGATCCGGTAAACAGGTCACCGTTGTTAGCACCAAGCAAGTTATTTGCTTTCGTGGTGCTCAAGGTGAATGTGTTTCCTTCTTCGTCGACGAAATCATCCAGATAATTGTTGCGATAGTCGTCATCGTCAAAAGTACGGCTTCCACCGTTAACGTTCGCATCGCGGTAAGACTCATCTGGTTCATCTGGTGCAAATGTAGGTGTGAATAGCGCAGCCAGCCCACCATGGTCGTTACCATTCGCGTTATGTGCCGGCACAGCAGCAACATCTGCAAAGTCACCGGTGTTCATGTTGCGCAATGCGGTCTGACTGAGACTGTTATCCACCACAGTGTCCAGAATGTTATGCGGATAAGGACGCATTTCTACACAGCCAGCCCAAGCAACTGTAGTGCCTGACCCTGCTCCTCGGTTAAGCATGTCGAAAACGTCGAAACGTGTCATCCAGCGACCGTTAATCTGGTAACCGTTTCCAACCGGACCACGTGTGAGACCTGAAAGGGCCGCGTCATCATCTGGATAATCATCATTTGCTGTTGGAATAAACCAATTCCAATTCAAATTTTCATGGTGGCTTGGAGACCAACCATTCACATCCATCCAACTAGCATTGGCGTTTGCTGGACCCACGTTCACCATTCCAGAGAATGGAACAACTGAGAAGCGAACAGGCTCATCCGTTCTCGTGGAATTACCTGGTGCATCATGGATGGTGTTTACCAATTTTGTTGCTTCTGTTCTGAGGGTCGAGATACGGGTTCCGCCCATTGAACCGGAGTTATCCAGTACCAGTGCTATTTCTACCGTGCGGTTACCCAAAACAACCAGTGACTGTAGTTCCTCTGTGATCTTGTCGATGCTCAGTATTTCGATATCACTATCACCAGGGAAACCAAAAATCGTATCGTATGTAATATCCGCTCTCAGATCGAGACCGGGAGCCTCATTACCGACTGGTGCAATGTAAGTGATATCAATCTGGAAAGCTGAGTCCGGGATTACCGCGTCCACATTTGCACGCATGTAATTGGTCGTGAAGGTTTCCAATTGTTGTTCGACGTAAGCTTTTTGCTCTTCGGGAGTGTCAACATCATCCGGGTAAACGATGCCGTTCAGTTCCCTTGTGGCCGCCAGTGCTGCCGCATCGAGCGCTGCGTGCACCTCACTGCGCATCTGCGAGTAAGAAGTATAATCGATTGCCGCACCAATTATGATGAATACCGGTACCGTCATCACAG
>CAWUJF010000176.1:0-6470 GCA_963922405.1 uncultured Hyphomicrobiales bacterium
GTCAAGGAAACAATTTTCGAAAACCGCTTCATGCATGTGCAGGAACTTGCGCGATTGGGTGCAAAAATCAGCATCGAAGGCAATACGGCTGAGGTTACCGGTGTGGAAACGCTCACTGGCGCACCCGTAATGGCTACCGATCTGAGAGCATCCGTTTCCCTGGTTATTGCCGGCTTGGTGGCACAGGGTGAAACCACCGTCAGTCGCGTATACCATCTTGACCGTGGGTTTGAACGCCTGGAAGAGAAACTTTCCAATTGCGGAGCCGATATTCAGCGTGTTTCCGGTTAGTAGTTTCCGCTTTGATTGCTTGAATTTTTCTTGAATAAGGCCTAGTGGAAGATACGTGAATCAAAACGGATTTTCCAATGGAACGTTTGAAACTACTGGCACTAGATGCCGATGATCTGAAGGTGATTTCCAGCTGCTGTCAGGACAGTGTTCTGAAGATGGGCAGCATGGAATACATTCCCTCAGAAAAGCGGTTCATTTTGATGTTGAACCGGTTTGTCTGGGAAAATGAAACGGGTTCATCACACGAAAGACGTCAGTCAATCTTACACTTCGAACGGGTCAACAATGTGCAGATATCCGGTCTGCCGGTAAACGACAAAGAGGTCGTTTTATCAATGCTGGCCGTTTTGTTTGAAGAAGCAGAGGCTCCCAGCGGACACATAGAGCTTGTTTTTGCTGGCGACGGCGCTATCAAACTGGAGGTGGAGTGCATTGAAGCGCTTCTCACTGACATGCCTGCAGCATGGCAGACCGGCTCCAGACCAGATCATGAAAAAGAAACATAATGACATTGCGACTAGACAACCGCGACGCTGATTTTGAGGATCAGTTTACTGCTCTTTTGAACCAGAAGCGCGAAGCCTCCATGGACGTGAACACAGTCGTTCGTGAAATCATCGAGAAGGTCCGCGCCGAAGGTGACGCTGCCCTGATCGAATATACATCCAAGTTTGACCGGCTGGACCTCACAACGGAAACGCTTCAGGTTCGTGAAGATGAGCTTTCAGCCGCCATGGCCTCAATAGATGAGGACACGCTGAACGCCCTTCAACTGGCCCATGATCGCATCCACTCGCATCATGCCCGACAACTACCCAAGGATGATCGTTACACAGACCCGATCGGTGTGGAACTGGGTTCCCGCTGGACAGCTATCGAAGCTGTTGGGTTATACGTACCTGGCGGAACCGCCAGCTATCCAAGCTCGGTTCTGATGAACGCAATTCCTGCAAAAGTTGCAGGCGTTGAGAGAATTGTGATGGTGGTCCCCTCACCTGACGGGTTCATCCAGCCGCTGGTGCTCGCTGCTGCAAAAATGGCTGGCATAGATGAAGTCTACCGTATCGGCGGCGCGCAGGCCGTAGCAGCCCTCGCCTACGGTACTGATACGATCAAACCGGTTGCAAAGATCGTTGGACCCGGCAATGCCTATGTGGCGGAAGCAAAGCGCCAGGTATTCGGCACTGTGGGGATCGACATGATCGCCGGACCATCGGAAGTCTTGGTGATTGCAGACGCTGAAAATGACGCTGACTGGGTAGCGGCAGACCTTCTGGCTCAGGCAGAGCACGATCCTTCGGCACAATCCATTCTCATCACAGATGATGCACAATTTGCCGACAGTGTGGAGCAAGCCGTCGAATCTCAATTGAAAACCCTGCCGCGCACAGAAATAGCCTCCCGGAGCTGGAACGACTTTGGCGCAGTGATTGTTGTGGATCAGATCAAAAATTCCGCACCATTGGCAAACCGCATAGCAGCGGAACATCTGGAGATCATGACCAGCGACCCGGATGACTTGTTTGCCGATATCCACAATGCAGGCGCTGTATTTCTCGGCCGTTATACACCGGAAGCAATCGGCGATTATGTGGGTGGTTCCAACCATGTTTTACCCACTTCGAGGTCGGCAAGGTTTTCTTCTGGACTATCAGTACTTGACTATATGAAAAGAACCTCCATTCTGCGTTGTGGACCAGAGCAATTGGAAGCCATTGGTCCGGCGGCACAAAAGCTTGCAACGGTTGAAGGTTTGGAAGCCCATCGCAAGTCTGTATCGATCAGAGGTAATACACCTGTCTGAGCTGTCAGTCAGGTATATTAATGGAGACTAAAGTGGCTGATGAGGCCAACAAACAGAACAGATTGATTGATGTGGTCCTGGATGACGCATCAATAGGCCGTGCGACACCCGATGTGGAGCACGAACGCGCTGTTGCAATCTTTGATCTGATTGAAGAAAACACCTTCCGTCCCGTTGGCGATGAAGCGGGCGGTCCTTACAAACTCGTTTTATCAGTGGTCGATTCCAAACTGGTTTTTGATATTTCGCGGGAAGATGACGAAAAGGTAGTCATGCATGTATTGTCTTTGTCACCCTTCAGAAAGGTCATAAAAGACTATTTCCTAATCTGTGAAAGCTATTACGAGGCAATTCGCACCTCCTCCCCCAGTCAGATTGAAGCAATCGATATGGGTCGCCGGGGTCTACACAATGAAGGCTCTCAGACACTGAATGACCGGTTGGACGGAAAGATCGAGATCGATTTTGATACGGCCCGGCGTCTCTTCACCCTGATATGCGTACTTCATTGGCGGGGTTAGAATGAGCGGGGCGGATCTTCCAAAATCTGTGCTGTTTGTCTGTAACATGAACCAGATTCGCTCCCCCATGGCAGAGTTTTTGATGCGGGACTTGTTGGGTGACAAGGTTTTCGTTCAATCTGCCGGTCTTTATACAGGCGATGAAGACGGGTTCATGCAGGCGATTATGGCTGAACGAAACATCGATGTGAGCTCCCATATTCCCGAAAGTCTCGATGAACTGGAAGATTCTTTTGTTGATCTCGTGATTACCTTGACCGAACAGGCCAGAGATGGCTGCGAAGACTTTTTCCGCGATCAGGCAGTGCAGCTGGAACACTGGGAAACAGAAAATCCGTCAATAACATTGGGCAATCGGGAAGCGGTTTTGGCGGCCTATAGGAAAACTCGCAAGGAGCTTGAAAAGAGAATTCGTGATCGTTTCATAAACACCTGAGAAACTGACCTACGGTGATTTGACCTGAAATAACATGAATATTAGCCCTTTAACGGTATTCACAAGAGGCAAAGACTGATATAGGTTCGCGCGGATTGGCGGAGTAAACCTCCGTTCAAAAGATCAAAGAGGTAGAATGGCAAAAGAAGAAGTTCTTGAATTTCCTGGTGTCGTGACGGAATTGCTCCCGAACGCCACATTCAGGGTGAAACTGGAAAACGACCACGAAATTATTGCGCATACCGCTGGTAGAATGCGAAAAAACCGTATCCGTGTCCTTGCAGGAGATAAGGTTTTGGTTGAAATGACACCCTACGACCTGACCAAGGGTCGGATCACTTACCGGTTCAAATAGGCGTTTTGCGCCCATGGCTTCCAACACGAAACTTGTTCTGGCTTCTGCGTCACCACGAAGGTTGCAGTTGTTGCAACAGGCGGGCATAGACCCGGAGTTTCTCTGTCCCGTTGACGCTGACGAAACACCAAACCGTGGTGAAGTCCCCCGCTCCCTGGCAAAAAGATTGGCCCGCGAGAAAGCGGAACTGGCTCTGGAAAAAGTCAAGCGTAACGAAGACATGCAAGGTTCCCTGATCCTTGCTGCTGATACCGTTGTGGCGCTTGGCAGAAGAATATTACCCAAAGCAGAAATGCTGGATGAAGCAGCCACTTCCATGCGGCTCCTGTCCGGTCGTAACCACCGCGTATATACCGGGATGACCCTGGTGACCGCAAAGGGAGCGTTCAGACATCGTTTGGTAGAGACACGGGTACGTTTCAAACGGCTTTCCCGTGATGAACTTGAAGCCTATCTCGCATCAGGTGAATGGCGCGGCAAAGCTGGAGGCTACGCCATCCAGGGCATTGCAGGCAGCTTTGTGGTAAAAATCACCGGCTCCTACACAAATGTTGTTGGTTTACCCCTATATGAAGCCGTTTCAATGATTGCGGGTGAAGGTTACCCTGTGCATTTCAACTGGATTAACAAGGTTTGACCGGGCAATGAATGACAAACCATCCGTTGAACCCCTGCGCAAGCCTATCCAGTGCCCAAGCTGCACAGTCAAAAAATCCAGTCGCCAACACTATCCATTTTGTTCCAAACGCTGCGCAGATATGGACCTGCATCAATGGTTTGCCGGAAATTATGCCTTTGCTGCAAAAGACGAAGACGAATTTGAACTAAACCACGAACCACAGGCACCAAGTTTCGGTTAATCTCGAGCTTCTTTCAACCAAAGCCAAACTGCAAATTACCTGCGGAAAATTCATTAAGATTATCCGCTAAAACTACTGGACAGACGGCAAAGCTAGTCCTATAAACCGCAAGCCCATGCTGATTTGATTTTCTTCAGCAAAACCCGATGCCCGGGTAGCTCAGGGGTAGAGCAGCGGATTGAAAATCCGCGTGTCGGTGGTTCGATTCCGCCCCCGGGCACCAGCAAAACACGTAAGCCTTTGATATTTAAAGAATAATTTGGAAATGAAGTTTCTAAATCTTACTTATTTTCTTACATTAAAATCTTACAACCTATCTACCAAGAAATTTATCGCAACACCTAATCTCCGGTTCAATAGATTAAAGTTTTGACTATTTGCATGGAACTGTCTGTTTATGGGGGAAAGCGGTCGCTGGTTGTTCAAACCTTCGACGACCGCTTTCCGATTTTAGAGCTGCCTCTAGTAAGTCAGCCATCGCGCATTGTGGTATTTCGATAGCGCCTAACTGTAGAATGTTTTACGAATTTTCCAGTTATAGCACTTCTGCCAACTCCGCCGGTAGATTTTCCATCCACCTTTTCAGTTACAGTAGTACGAGGCCAAATTCTTGCCATTCGTTTCGGGAGGAATTGGCCAGTGATTGTACTTCTTACTCGTGTTCTTGGTCGTTTTGCCATTGTATATTTCCTTAAGTTTCGTCTATGTTGATAACTCAAATTGAGTATGCGATGGCAACTCGTTGCCGCCATCGCAATTAATGCTCACTTTTCTCGAAAGTGATGATTGTTAAGCGACGGGGGAAAACGCTCCCCCTTTTCAACATACCGATCATAAGAAACGCCGGCATAGTTTCCGGTACGATCGCTGTGTTGACCATACGTCGCTGTTTTCGGGCAAATCTCACCCGAATAGTGGCGCCCACGCGCCTGTACTGAATAAGTCATTTTAAACTCCTGACTTATTGGTCAGCACCACTTAGCTTTTGCGAAAACGGAAACTTGTGTTAATAACACGGTGCATATGTGGCTTCCGGTATTTCGCACATCGTAGCGGGGTGCCGTTACGCTACAGATTACTTGGAGGTTAGGTCTCTGATCTGACCTCCTTTTATTATGTTGTCTCTTTCAAACGCTCTAAGCTGTATTCTTGCTGCATCCTCAGATACTCCAAAACCTCGCGATACTTCTGAGATCGAATTGAATTCTTCAATTAGGTGTGCAGCAACCAACAGTTCTCCTGCAAATGCCTTTGCCTGCCATTCTGGGTCTTTGTAAGTGGCGACAGGCCCACCGGACCTTCGATAACGCATTCTATTGGACGTATGCAAAATTATGTGCCCCAATTCGTGAAGTACAGTTGCTCTGTCACGACCTACGCCGTTGCACGCGCCCTCATACACATCTTCTCTAATGCAAATGTAACATTCATCTGGTTTCGCATACCCATGTGTGTCTTCAAGAATGCTAGGGTGAGCATAATCAAATACAAAATCTGGAAGCTTCTCAGGCAACCAGTGTTCTATCAATTCAACTACTGGCAGATAAGGTTCTTGGAGCAAGTTAAAGTCCTGCCTGATATAAAAAGCAAGCTTTCTGATGAAAGTCCGCGATAGTGGTTCTGCTTCAATACTCTGTACCGTCATCCCCATCCTCCAAAGCTCTGCGAATTTTCAGTTTTTTCTCATCAGAAAAATTTCCAAAATTTCTCGCAAATTGCATAGCTAACTCCCTGTCCTCGATATTCCATTCATTGGTGAAGCGGATTTCCTCACTTAATTTTGAGCTTTCCACCGCTCTACTGCATTCCTCAAGTTCCTCAGGCAAAAGACTATAAGCTTTCAAAATTTCATCGGTAATAGTGCTTGGCACAGACTTTCTACCCAACTCCAATGCCGATAAATATGATGGCGTCTTGTTCAATGTTCTAGCCATCTCTCTCAAACTAATACCCTTTCCCTTCCGGAATGCACGCACCCAGTCTCCAAATGGTGAGAGCATTGCTCGGTCCTCCTAAAAAATTGTACTCATTACCAAATTAATGTTCACCGAATATGGTACACATGTCAACCTCATGAGGTGAACAATCCACAGACTGTTTAAAACTTTTCATCGAATATGAGAACGTCATGACCAGTTTGTTCACACACCAAATTGTAGACGTGTGTATCGATCATGAGTTCCCGCTTTCGGTGAATTGC